>JANXTD010000683.1 GCA_025352585.1 Fimbriiglobus sp. | reverse complement strand
GCCCATGGAGTCGTTCTTTGCGAGCCTGAAGAAGGATTTGGTGCTTCGGGAGTCGCTCGCCACGCGGGCCGCCGCGGAGCGTTCGATCTTCGAGTACGTCGAGGTGTTTTATAACCGGGTGCGCCTGCACTCGTCGCTGGGGTACGTCGCCCCCGCGACCTACGAATCCCTACAACCCTGACCCACCGTCAACAAACCGTGGGGAAGTCCAAGCGTCGTGCGGACGGGCGGGGAGGCGCGCGTGGGCGGGGAGGCGCGCGTGACGCGTCGGTGTGTGGCGTGGAGGGGACGCACGACGCGTCGGGCCGCCGTTTCGTGAGGCGGGTACTGACGGCGGCGTCGAGTTACCGCCAGCAGGGCCGCGACGCGATGGCAAAGCGAATCGAGGCCGTACAGGCCGCGAGGGCCGGTGCCACCCGCGGCTCGGCAGTTGCTTAACGCAGTACAATAATACCGGATGCCTCCGACCGACCCGCCCTCCCGCCAGTCCGCTCACCACCACCGAGACAGTTCATGCCCCCCAAGACGCGCCCGCGGCGCTGGCCCAAAGCTGCGGGGTTCGTAGCAGTCGCGGCCTGTTTGGCGGCCGTCGGGTGGCTCGGCGTCGCCCGCTGGGGTGGCCACGTGGCCGCTGAGACTGGCGGGCCGGCGGCCGCGGCGCTGCCTGGTGCCGTGGCGGTCGAGGTGGTCGCGCCGCGGCCAGGCGGGCTCGATCGGGTGTCGGTGCAGCCGGGGACCGTCGAGCCGTTCGAGGCGGCCGACCTGTACGCCAAGGCGTCGGGGTTCCTCGCCGTGCAGAGTGTTGACATCGGCAGCCGCGTCAAGGAGGGCGACGTGCTGGCCCGCATCGCCGTGCCCGAGTACGACCTGCAAGTCAAGAAGGACGCCGCCGACGTGAGGCGTACCGAGGCCAAGGTCCGGCAGTCGCAGGCCGCGATAACGACCGCCGACGCCAACGCCCGCTCCGCCGCGGCCGGCGTCGCACTCGCCCAGGCCGAGCTGAAGAGCAAGGCGTCGTACCGGGCCTACCGCCAGAAGCAGCGCGACCGCATCAAGGGGCTGTTCGCCCAGCAGGCGATCGACGCGAAGCTCGTGGACGAGCAGGAGGACCAATTCGAGGCGGCCAGTTCCGCCGAACTCGCGGCCGGCGAGGCGGTCAACGCCGCGACGCAGAAGCTGGCCGCCGCGAAGGCGAAGGTCGAGCAGGCCCACGCCGACGAGGGCTACGCCGAGAGCGAAGTCGCCGTGGCGAAGGCGCAGCTCGACAAGTCGGTCGCGCTGCTCGACTACACCGTCGTCAAGTCGCCGTACGCCGGCGTCGTCACCCGCCGCAGCTTCAGCCGCGGCGACTTCGTCCGCTCGGCCGACAGCGGCGGCGACCGCGTGCCGCTGTTCAGCGTCGAGCGCACCGAGTTGATGCGCGTCGTCGTCCAGGTGCCCGACCGCGACGTGCCGTTCGTCAACCCCGGCGACCCGGCGGTGGTGCTCATCGACGCGCTGCCGGGGGCGGTGTTCCAGACGGCGGGCACCGAGAAGGTCGCCGTGTCGCGGCTCGCCGACTCCGAGGACCCGCAGACCCGCACGATGCGCACCGAGGTCGATGTCAAGAACCCCGACGGCCGTCTGCGCCGCGGCATGTACGGCCGCGTCACGCTCACCCTCGAAGTCGGCGCGGCCAACGCCGTGCGGGTGCCGTCGGGCACGCTGTCGTCGAAGGCCGACGGCAAGGCGTCCGTCCGCGTCGTCGTCGAGGGCAAGGCCCGCACGGTGCCGGTGCGGGTGGGGAGCGACAACGGCGTCGAGGTGGAAATCTTGAGCGGCCTGACCCCCGCCGACTGGGTAATCGTCCGGTCGGCGACGCCGGTCGAGGAGGGCGCGGCCGTGTCAGTCGGCGAGGCCCCGGTCGAGCACTGACGCTTGCAACTCGCGGAACTCCGGGCGCTGACGCTTCCAACCCGCCTTGAACTTTGGAACCCGCCATGAATGCCCTGATCCGCTTCGCCCTCGGCAACCCGCGGGCGGTCACCGTGCTGATGCTCACCGTCGTCCTCGGCGGCGGCGTCTCGGTTGTGGTGCTGCCGAAGGACATCCTGCCGGTCTACCGCAGCCCCGCCGTGCAGGTCATGACCTTCTACGGCGGCATGTCGGCCACCAACGTCGAGGCCGACATCACCTCGCGCATGGAGCGCCAGACCGGCCAGGCGGCGGGGACCGTCCGCCAGGAGTCGCGCTCCATCGTCGGCGCGAGCATCGTGCGCAACTACTACGCCGACGGCACCGACCCCAGCGGGGCGCTGACGCAGGTCAACTCGCTGGCGACCGCCGCCATCCCCAACCTGCCGCCGGGGACACTCCCGCCGGTGATCCTGCCCTACGACCCGACTTCGGCGACGCCGGTCTGCATTGTGGCGCTCAACAGTAAGTCCCAGGGCGAGTCGGTGCTGTACGACACCGGGCGGTATCAGGTCCGCAACATGGTCATGGCGTCGCCGGGGGCCAACGCCCCGGTCATCTACGGCGGCAAAATCCGCACGGTGTTGGCGTACCTCGACCGCGACAAGTTGCAGGCCCGCAACCTGTCGCCGACGGACGTGATGGACGCCCTCGACCGCTCTAACGTGTTCTTGCCGGCCGGCGACGCCAAGCTCGGCGGCACCGACTACGCCCTCGACTCGAACTCGATGTACGAGCTGATCGAGCGCATGGCCGACATCCCCGTCCGGGCCGACGCGCGTGGTGTTGTCTTCCTCAAGGACGTGGCGTTGCCGAAGGATTCGAGTCTCGTGCAGACGAGCATGGTGCGCGTGGACGGCCGCCGCCAGGTCTACGTCCCCGTCTACCGCCAGCAAGGCGCGAGCACGCTCGACGTGGTCAACAACCTGAAG
>JANXTD010000756.1 GCA_025352585.1 Fimbriiglobus sp. | reverse complement strand
ACCTTCTTGGGCGACGCAAGCGACTGCTCGATGTCGCGCGCCTCGTAGCGCAGGTCGAGTACCACCCGGTCGCGGACGGCCTCGTTGAACTTGTAGGTGTGGATGTACCGGCCGAAAATCTCGAGGCTCTTCAACTTGTCGGCCTTCAGCAGTGGCGTGCCGGTAAAGCCGACGAACACGGCGTCCGGCAGTAGCCCTTCATCGCCTTGTGCAGCTCGCCGGACTGCGTGCGGTGACACTCGTCCACGAAGACGTACACGTCCCCCTTCGCCCGGAAGTTCGACGGCAGCGCCGCGACGACCTTCGCCACGTCCACGGCGTGGCCGGCGTCCGGCCCGGTTTTGCCCGCGAACTTGTGGACCAGCGAGCAGATCAGCCACGGCGACGGCGCGTTCAGCTTCGCCACGAGGTCGGCCCCGCTCGTGGTCCGCACCACCTCCTCGTTGACCCCGCGGAACACCCCCTCGATCTGCTCGTCGAGTTCGGTGCGGTCGGTCACCAGCAAGACCCGCGCGTCCGGGACGTTCTCGCGAATCCACTTGGCCAGCCAGACCATGGTGAGGCTCTTGCCGGAGCCTTGCGTGTGCCAGATAATCCCGCCCTCGCGGCGGCGAACGAACGCGCGGGCCGCCCGGACGCCGAAGAACTGGTTGTGCCGGCACAGCTTCTTCGTGCCGAAGTCGAACAGCACGAAGTCGTGGACGACCTCGAGCAGCCGCGGCTTCGCCAGCAGGCTACGCACGTCGGCGTCGAGCCGGGGGCCGGGCGGGGCGGCGTCCTCCTCGCGCCACTCCAGGTAGTAGCGCTCCTTGGTCGCCGTGGTGCCGTAGCGCAGGCCCTCGGTGTCGTTGCCGGCCATGACGAGCTGCACCGTGGCGAAGTACGGCTCGACGAACTCGCGCTTCTGGCTGTCGAGGTTCTGGCGGATGCCCGACGCCACGCTCACCGTCGAGCGCTTCAGTTCGAGCACACCCAGCACGACGCCGTTGACCGACAGCACCACGTCCGGCCGCTTGTCGTTGGCGTAGGTCGTCGCCCCGCGAATGGTCACCTCCTCGGCGACGGCGAAGGCGTTGGCCTCGGGGCACTTCCAGTCGATCAGCGGCACGACGACGGTGTTGACGCCCTGCGCGAGCTTGACTTGCACGCCGTAGCGCAGCAGCTCGTAGACGTTGCGGTTGCGGGTGTAAAGGTCGTGCGTGGCGTTGGTGGCCGCCGCCTCCAGGGCCGCGACGGCGCGGGCGGCGACGGCCGGCCCGACGCCCCGGCCGGTCAGCCAGGCGGTCAGCGCGGCGGCGTCGATGTTGCGGTTGTCGGGGCGGCCGGCGAGGTTGCCCTGGTAGGCGTAGCCGAGTTCGTCGCGCAGCAACGCGACCACGCGGTTCTGGGTCGCCCGCTCGGGCTGGCCGACGACGATCATGGGGGCGAATCCGTGGGTGAAAAGGGTTAGAACTTGTTGAGGACGTGGACCTGGAACCAGACCGGCACTTCGCGCGACTTCCACTCGATCAGCCGGCCGGCGGTGACCTCGGCGACGTACTGCAATTCGCTGCCGGAGTTGTCGAACAGGAACGCCCGGTCGGTGTGCCGGATCGCCTCCCGCACCAGGCCCAGCGATCGGTGGTAGCGCTCGACGATCTTGTCCGGCGGCACGTCGTGGCCGCCCAGCTTGACGCGGGCGGCGACGCGGGCGACGTTGATCGCCGGGCTTTCCGTGGCGACGAAGTAGAGGTACGTCCGGTAGCCGATCGCCCGCGCGTCGCGCAGCAGTGCGACCTTGTCCGGGTGGGACATGACCGTCTCGAAGCAGAACGCGGTGCCGGCCTCGAGCAGCTTGCGGCGGAGAAAGTCCGACAGCACGGAGGCGTGGTAGGAGTTCACCGCCAGCCCGCCGAAGTCGAGCACCCCGCCGGTGACGCTCACGGCCGCGCACGCCGCGGCCAGCCCGGCCGACTTCAGGAAGCTCGACCCGGTCAGCGCGGCCCGCAACTCGTCGGTGGTGACCGCCACGCCGTAGCCGGCCAAGTCGAGCGTGCCGTCGCGGCGGGCGGCGGCCTCGATCTCGTCGGCGTTCACGTAGACGCCCAGGAGTTCCGGCCGCAGCACGGACTTCGCGCTGCTCTTGCCCGAGCCGTTCGGCCCGGCGAACATCCGCAGGCGGCTCACGACGTGGCCCGGACGACGGTCCCCGGCCGCACCTTCCGCCGCGGCGGCATCGGCCGGACGACGACCCGGCGGCCGTCGGCGAACACCTCCACCAGCGCCTCGCCCTCGACGACCAAAACGCTCCCCACCGTCAGCGCCTCGGCGAACGCGGCCCGGCTCGCCTCGACGGCCAGCGCGGGGAAGGCGTCTTC
>JANXTD010000648.1 GCA_025352585.1 Fimbriiglobus sp. | reverse complement strand
CATCAACAGCCTGCAAGTCGAGTTCGGCTCGTACTACGTCAACGAGTTCAACCGCTTCGGCCGCACCTGGCAGGTCAACGTCCAGGCCGACCAGCGCTTCCGCAACGACCTCTCGGACCCGCGCAAGATCACGGTGCGCTCCCGCAAGGGCGACATGGTCCCGCTGGGCGGCTTCCTCAACGTCGTCGAGACGACCGGGCCGGTCATGGTGACGCGCTACAACCTCTACCCCGCCGCTGCGGTCACCGCCGACCCCGCGCCGGGCGTCAGCACCGGGCAGGCGATTGCGACGCTCGAGAAGGTCGCGCGGGCGTCGCTGCCGCCGGACGCGCGCGTCGAGTGGACCGAGTCGGCGTTCCTGCAAAACGAGACCGGCAACACCGCCCTTTACACGCTACTGCTGTCGGTGGTGCTGGTGTTCCTCGTGCTCGCGGCGCAGTACGAGAGTTGGGCGTTACCGCTGGCGGTGATTCTGGTCGTGCCGATGTGCCTGCTGTGCGCCGCGGTCGGGGTGCTGCTCGCCGGGCAGGACGTGAACGTGTTTACGCAGGTCGGCTTCGTGGTGCTAATCGGCCTGGCGTCGAAGAACGCGATTCTAATCGTCGAATACGCCCGCGCCCAGCACCAGGCCGGGGCGACGATCCGCGAGGCAACGCTGCGGGCCTGTCAACTGCGACTGCGGCCCATCGCCATGACATCGATCGCCTTCATCCTCGGCGTCACGCCGTTGCTGACGGCCCAGGGGGCGGGCGCGGAGATGCGGCAACTGCTCGGCACGGCGGTGTTCGCCGGGATGCTGGGCGTCACGCTCTTCGGCGTCTTCCTCACGCCGGTGTTCTTCTTCTCGATTCAGTGGGTCGTCGATAAGTTCCGCGGCGCGCCGGTGCCGGGCGACTCGCCGCCGATGGGCGGAGGCGTCTGAGCCAGGTTCTCGGCCTGCGTCTGCGCGAGGATTTGGTTCAACAGGGCTTCGACCTCGGCGTCCATCCCGGTCTCCGTAGCGACCCGCGCCTTCGGCGGGGCCGCCGGCACCGGCTTCTTCGCCCGCACCAAGGTCGCGATCCCCTCCAGCACCGCGACGGACGCGAAGCTCAGGCCGCCCAGGAACAGGGGCATCCTCACCTTCATCCGCTCCGACGGCACCTCGGTGTTGCCGCGCACCAGTGCCGCCTGGCCGTCGGCGTAAGGGCCGACGAGGCAGGCCATGCCGTAGCCGATGAGTCCGGTCACGAGGGCGACCCGCAGGCCGGTCCGCAAGACTTCGAGGAGGTACGCACGCATGGGGAGTCTCGCCCGAGTGGGGACGCCGACGGGGGTGACGGCCGGGACCAGTTCTCGCACCGAACCGTAGAACGAGAAACGCCGCCCGGCGAAGTCGCCGGCCGTTTCCGCCCCCCGAGGGAGTCCCCGTGAGTGAGCAACCCGTTGTCGCCGTCACCGCGTCCGAGTCCACAGCCGCGTGCGTCGCGTTCGCGCGGATCCGCCTCGCCGCCGCCGGGTACGCCGTGACGGTGTTCGACGCCGACGGGCCGGGCTTCGAGCAGTTCGTCCGGGCCGGCAACGCCGCGGCGGTCCTCGACGTGACGACGGGCGACCTCACGGCGGGACTTGTCTCCGGCGCGTCGGACCGGCTGACCGCCGCGAGTCTGGCCGGCGTGCCGCAAGTGATCTCCCTGGGCGGCCTCGACGCGGTCGGCTCGCCGGGGGCGTGGCGGCGCACCACCCCCGAGGAGTGCGACCGGCTGGGGCAGGAAGTCGCCCTGAAGGCGTGCGCCGCGCGCGGGCCGGCGGCGATTCTCGTCCCACGCCGCGGAATTTCGTCGCTCGACATCGAGGGCGGGCCGCACTGGTCGCCGGAGGCGGACGCGGCGCTGTTCCAGAGCTTACGCAACTGGGTTTACGGGGTCGAGTTGATCGAACACGACGCGCACGTCAACGACGCGGAGTTCGCGGAAGCGTGCGTCGAGGCGCTTTTGCGGCTGCTCCGTGTCACAAATGTGTCACAATCGACGCCCGACGCCTAATGTTCGACCGGCCTGTTTCGTCTACTCAGTGCGGTCGCCCGTTCCCGATTCTCCCGAGGGTCTTCCCATGCGTTGGCGTAAACTCCTGTGGCTCGCCCCCGTCGTCGCCTGCGGCGGCGTCGCGGTCGCCATGATCCAGCCGCCCCCCGCCCCGAAGTCTGCCCTGCCAATCGAAGGGAAGGGTGACGTGAAGCCCGCCACGAAGCTGCCGATTACGCAAGTCGTGCTGTTCAACTCCGGGGTGGGGTTCTTCTCGCGCTCCGGCGAGGTCGAGGGCAACGCCCGCGTCGATTTGACCTTCCCCGAGACTGACATCAACGACTTGCTCAAGTCGATGACGTTGCAAGACCTCGACAAGGGCCGCATCGACTCGGTCACCTACGACGCGCGCGAGCCGGTCGCCCGCACCCTGGCGAGCTTCGCCGTCAACCTCGCCGCAAACCCGACGATGGCCCAAATCCTCGGCCAGGCCCGCGGCGAGCGCGTCGAAGTCTCGCTGCCGGCCGCGGCCGGGGCGCAGCCGGTCACCGTCGCCGGCACCATCGTCAGCCTCGAAACCCAGAAGATCCCGGCCGGCAAGGAGACCTTCGTCGAAGTCGAGGTGCTGAACCTGCTCACCGCCGAGGGCCTGCGGGCCCTCAAGCTCGGCGAGGTGCTGCGCATCAAGTTCACCAACCCGGCGCTCGAAGCCGAGTTGAAGCGGGCGCTCGACGTGTTGGCGTTGTCGCACGACACGCAGAAGAAGTCGGTGTCGCTGAACTTCGCCGGCGAAGGCAAGCGGCGCGTGAAGGTCAGTTACGTCGTCGAGGCCCCCATCTGGAAGACCTCGTACCGCCTCGTGCTCGACAAGGACACGGCCCCCTTCCTGCAAGGCTGGGCGATGGTCGAGAACCCGACCGACGAGGATTGGGGCAGTGTGAAGATGGCCCTGGTGAGCGGCCGGCCGATCTCGTTCAAGATGGACCTGTACAACCCGCTGTACGTCCCCCGGCCGACCGTCGAGCCGGAACTGTTCGCCTCGCTGCGGCCGCCGACCTACACCGGCGGCATCGGCCAGGAGAAGGCCGCGGTCGCGATGGGCGGCGGCGGCTTCGGTGGCGGCATCGGCGGCGGCATGGCCCCTGGTAGTGCAGCTCCCGCCCCTGCGATGGCTGGCCGCGCCATGAAGCGCGGGGCGGCGAACGAGGCCGATGGGCTGGCGAAGGACGCCGCCGACGGCAAGGCGGACAAGTCGTACGTCCAGAACCTGGGCCGGCAACTCTCCGAGCGCATGGACCTCAGCGCCGTCTCGTCGTCGGCGTCGGCGAGCCAACTCGGCGACTTCTTCCAGTACCTTATCGAGGCCCCCGTCAGCCTCGCCCGCCAGAAGTCGGCGATGCTGCCGATCGTCAACAAGGCGATCGAGGGCACGCGCGTCAGCATCTACAACCAGGCGGTCCAGCCGAAGCACCCGCTGTTGGGCCTCAAGTTCAAGAACACGACCGGCGGTCACCTGTCGCAAGGCCCGGTGACGGTCTACGAGGGCAGCACCTACGCCGGCGACGCCCGCGTCCTGGACATCCAGCCCAACGAGGAGCGGCTGATCGCCTACGCCATCGACCTCGGCACCGAGGTCGTCCCACAGGTTGGCCAGGGCAGTAGCGCCATCGTGTCGGTGAAGGTCAACAAAGGCATCGTGACCACAGTCCGCAAGTTCCGCGAGGTCCGCGACTACAAGATCAACAACCGCTCGACGACCGACCGCGTGCTGCTGATCGAGCACCCGAATCGCACGAACCAGGGCTACAAGGTCGTCGAGACGGCCAAGCCGACCGAGGAGACGGCCGAGCTGTTCCGCTTCACGACGCCCGTCGCCGCCGGCAAGACGACTGAGTTCAAAGTGATCGAAGAGCGCAGCCTGGCCGAGACGATCCAGCTCAGCAACCAGCCGGACGACCGCATCCTGTACTTCATCGGCCTGAACGAGGCCAGCCCCACGCTGAAGGCGAAGCTCAAAGAGGCGCTCGCGGTCAAGGCGAAGTGGGACGCCGTGCGCGGCACGTTGCAGCAGGTCTCGGCCGCGCTGCAGGCGATCACGGTCGATCAGGACCGCATCCGCAAGAACCTCAAGGAGACGCCCAAAGAAGCCCCCGTGTTCGATACCTGGCTGAAGAAGCTCTCCGAGCAGGAGAAGGAGATCGACACGCTGACGGCCAAGCAGAAGCAACTCATCGCCGACGAGGTAGCGAGCCGCCGGAGCTACGAGGAGTTCCTGGCCGCGATCAGCGACTAGCGAATCTGAGGCGAGCCAAGAGCGTCAGCGACTGGAGGTCTCCGACAGCAATTGTTGGCGGAGACCTACATCGCTGACGCTCTTGGCTCG
>JANXTD010000436.1 GCA_025352585.1 Fimbriiglobus sp. | reverse complement strand
GGTACGGCAGGCCCCGCATCAGCCGCGTCGCCTCGCCGCCGGGCATCGACTTCGTGGAGACGACCGCCGACGTGACGAAGAAGCGGCACTCCAGACCGTCGTGGTCTTGGGCCAGCGACCCGACGTGCTTGCGCATCAGGTGCAGCACGCGGTCGCGGTCGGCCGGGTGAACGAGGTCGATCTTCGGGGCGACGAAGGCGACCTTGCTGACGTAGCGTGGCCGGTGCTGCAACAGCGCCTCGGAGAGCCGGCGGAGGGCCGTCCCGAAGACCGACTCGCCGGGGTCGATCACCCGCATCAGGTCGCGCACCATCTGCCGGCCGTCGTTGGCCATCGCCACGCCGGAGCGCAGCATCTCGACGACATCGACCATCACGACCAGGCTGTGGCACCGCGACAGGCTTTCGAGGTACGGCACGACCATGTCGCGCTGGTAGGCGGCGTAGTGCTCCGCGAACCGCCGCGACAACTCGGGGTGGGCGGCCCGAACCGCCGCCGGCAGGGGGACGAACTGCGTCGCGGCGCTGGTGCCGACGTACCGGCCCTCGGCGATGTCTGCGGGGGTGGTGCCGTGGGCCACGCCGCCGGCCGCGTCGAGGAGGAAGCTCGACGGCGTGACGAACGGCTTGTAGTGCTCGCCGACGGCCGTGGCGAGCGCGAGCCGGTAAGCGTCGATCAGCGGTCCCGGCGAGCCGGAAGCGTCAGCGCCCGGAGTCTCCGAGGCCAGCGCGCCCAGCGCGTCCAGGAATTGCGAGCTGGCGGCGCGCTGGTGGGCGTCGTCGGCGACGTAGCGGTGCCAGTGGTCGGACCACTCGGCGTAACTCGCCCCGAACATCGCGGCGTCGGCCAGCCGCTCGCCGGGCATGTCGGAGAGCCGCAGCAACGGCGCGTTGAACCGCCAGTCGGAGCGCTCGAAGCCGACGGCGAACTCGGCGCGGTCGCGGGTCTTGCGCGGCCAGCGGCCACTCGTCGCCAGGGCGGCGCGGTTGCCGGCGTAGTTGAACGGCTCCCAGCCGGGGGTCACCGGCTGCGACTGGACGCGGCGAACCGTGACCGGCGTGGCCGTGTCGGGGCCGAGGCGGAAGCGGGCGGGGTCGTGGCTCATCAGGTGGTCGAGCAGCGACGTGAGGAACACCGTCTTGCCGGCCGAGTGCATGCCGATGACGCCGATGTGCCGCTCTTGGGTCCGCCAGATCGTCGAAGCCATCAGTACCCTCCGCCCGCACCCCGGCCGCACAACCTGCCTACAATGTACTGCCCCCCACGCCGAACGCCCGACGCTCGATGGAGTTCCCCGCTCATGGCCGAGCGCCTTCCGCTGCCCGTGACCGCCCCGGACGAGAAGCTGCCGCCGCACGAGAAGGTCAAGACCTTCCCGCAGACGCCCGGCGTCTACCTCATGAAGGACGCCCGCGGCGACACCATCTACATCGGCAAGGCCAAGAACCTGCGCAGCCGGGCGTCGAGCTACTTCCTTAAAGAAGCGGCCGAGAACTTGCGGACGTGCGAACTCGTCCAACACATCCGCGACATCGACTATATCCTCTGCGACACCGAGGTCGATGCCTTGCTGTACGAGGCGCGGTTGGTGAAGAACTTGCAGCCGAAGTTCAACCGCGACCTCAAGGACGACAAGACCTTCCCTTATCTGCAAATCCGCGTGCGCGAGGAGTACCCGCGCGTCGAGATCACTCGCAACCCGCGCCGTAAGGGCGTGAAGCTGTACGGACCGTTCACCAGCGCCCGGACGTTGCGCGACATGGTGCAAGTTTTGCAGCGCGTGTTGAAGTTCCGCAACTGTAGCCTCGACCTCAAGAGTGACGAGGACCGCTGGCGTTACTACCGGCCGTGCATCTTGCACAGCATCCGTCAGTGCTCCGCGCCGTGCAACTTTCGCGTCACCAAGGACGAGTACCGCAAGCAGGTCCGCAAGCTGATGCTGATCCTCGGCGGCAAGAAGGCCCGGATGTTGCGCGAGATGAAGGCCCAAATGGTCGAGGCCAGTGCCGCGACGCAGTTCGAGAAGGCGGCCCGCATCCGCGACGAGATGACGGCGATGGGCAAGCTCAGCCTGCGCGGCGATGTCGATAAGGACGCCCAGACGCACGCCTGCCCGATCGACCCCAAGAAGGGGTTGGCGGAGTAGAAGAAGGTGCTGGGGCTGGAGAAGACGCCGCGAACGGTCGAGTGCTTCGACATCGCCCACCTCGGCGGCCAGGACACCGTCGCGTCGCTGGTGGCCTTCATCGACGGCGTGCCGTTCAAGGCCGGCTACCGACGCTACAAGGTCAAGTCGGTGATCGGTGTCGATGACTTCGCCTCGATGCGCGAGGTCATCACCCGGCGCTTCAAGCGGCTCTCCGACGAGGGCGACGTGTTCCCCGACATCCTGCTCATCGACGGCGGCAAGGGCCAACTCAGCGCGGCGATGGACGCATTCAAGATGCTTGGTATCGAGCCGCCGACACTGCTGTCGCTGGCGAAGCAGGAGGAGGAGATTTTCCGCCCCGGCCTGACGGAGTCGCTGAAACTCAGCCGGCACAGCGGGGCGTTGCGACTGTTGCAGTTCGCCCGCGACGAGGCCCACCGCTTCGCCCAGCACTACCACCACACCCTGCGCGCCAAGCGGATGACGGAGAAGTGACGGCGAGCTAAGAGCAGGCTTCTCGCGGGTGCGTCTCCCGTTGGGGGGCGCA
>JANXTD010000435.1 GCA_025352585.1 Fimbriiglobus sp. | reverse complement strand
TCACAGTCTCACCCCACGGGACTCCGGGAACGCCAAGCGGCCACCGCGAAGGTGACCGCTTTTCTCGACACGACGCCGAAAGAACTTGAGCCGCTACTTTCCAGTGGCCAGCAAGACCGCCTCGACAGCCGCGACGGTGTCGAGCTTGGTTACGTCGTGTTCGACGGCGATACCGCCCTCGCCCTCCATCCGCAGCAGCGCGTGGCGGTCCTCGATCTCGTGGACCGTCGGCAACGCCTGGAAGTCGCCGCGCAAGGCACGCAGGGCGATCTTCTCGCGTTCGAGGTCGAGCGGGTCGGCGGGGCCTACCGACTTCGAGGCAAAGCGAGCGCCGAAGAGCTTGACCAGGATTTTCTCGCCCCCGGCGATGATCGCCGAGGTCATCGTCGGCTCAGTCGCGTTGGCGGACGCCGCGTCGATCTCCCGCAAGCGCTCGTCGATCGCGCCGGGGCCGCCGTCGAGGATTTTGACAAGGCGGTCGTGCAAGTCCTCGGCCGAAGTCGTCAGCGCGTTCGAGGCCGGCAGGGCGGCGTGGGTGTTTTCGGTGACCATCGGATCAATCCTCCGGGTGTCGTCATTGGAGCGAAAGAAGTTGTTGCATCTCCCGTGCCGTTGAGGCGAAAGCCGGACCGCAATCGTCGCCCGGCGTTCACTTCTTGTCAGGCTTTTTCGGCTTGACCGGCGTCGGCAATTCTTCCGAAGCGTCGGCCTCGTCCTCCGGCCCGCCTTCGGTCGGCTCCGGGACCGTCGCCTTGGGCAACTTCTTGGCGGGGGCGTCGGCCGGTTTCTCGGGCTTCTTCATGGCGTTCTCACGTGTCAGGGGAGTGGGTCAAGCGTGGACGATTCTCGACGGGATGCCGCTGGTCTCGATCAGCTTCTTGAAACGAAGCAGGTCTTCTTGGACCTGCCGCTGCGGGTTCTCGCCGAAGAGCTTCGCCACCGCGGTGCCGAGTTGGCCGCCCGGCGGGTCGTACTTCAAGTTGACGCGGACTTCGGTGCCGGCCTGGACCGCGCGGAAGTGGACCGAGCCGGCGTTGTCGACGTCGGCCCCCGGCAACGACTGCCAGGCGATCGCCTTGCCCGGCTCGTCGCGGATGATCTTGGCGTCCCACTCGACCCGCAGCCCCAGCGGCCCCTTGGCGACCCAGTGCGACTGGCCGTCGTTGGTCGTCTCCACGTCGATCAGGTGGACCATGAAGCGCGGCAGTTGCTCGAAGTCGCGCCAGAAGTCGTAGGTCTCCAGCGTCGTTTTGTTGACGGTGACGGTCGCCTCGACGCGGGTGCCGTGCCCGGCGGCGACGACAGTGCTCGGGGCAGTCGAGTGGGCGGTGTTGATGTTGAGCGCCTGGTAGGCGGGGCAGTTGCCGCTGAGGCCGCGGTACATCAGGTAGCCGCCCAGCGCCGTCGTCAGGACCGACGGGTGCTTCTCGGTCAGGCCGAACAGGGCGACCGCCCCGCCGGCGACGAGCGACACCCAGCGCTCCGGGCTGCTGAGGTTGGTGGGGGTACTCGGCAGCGCCTCGACGGCGTGGGTGAGGCTCGAACCCGGCCCGCCGACCGACTTCGCGGCGGTGGCCAAAAGTGTGGTTGCCATGTCGTCTCCGGGTGGGAAATCGTGGGGGGACGGTCGCCGAGTTGCAAGTGCGGTGCCGCCTCGGGGTCGACGGGACGAGGAATCGGGTGGGAAAATTCCGCCGGGGTTTGGCCGACCGGCGTTGACGGGGGGGGTGAGGGGAGTTATGGATGTTATGTTAAGGAAGGGTGCAGACAGGCCCGCTCGATGTCCCGCGAACCTCTGGCCGGGTAGAGTGTGTCCTGGGACTGTCGGGCGGTGTCGTCCGGCCCGACCCGTTTCGTGACCCCGAAAGGAGACTGTCTATCCCCCCGTTCGACCGCAATGGCCCGCCGCGTCCGCCGACCGGCCCCCGCATGAATGACCAGATCCGCATCAGCCCGATCCGCCTGATCGGGGCCGAGGGCGAGCAGCACGGTATTGTGCCGACCATGCAGGCGATGGAGATGGCCCGCGAACTCGGCATGGACCTCGTCGAGGTCTCCGCCACCGAGCGCCCGCCGGTCTGCAAGATCATCGACTACGGCAAGCACAAGTACGCCCAGTCGAAGAAGCAGGGCGCGAAGACGCACCAGCAGAAGCTCAAGGAACTCCGCGTCCGCCCGAAAACGGGCGTCCACGACGTGGACACCAAGGTGAACCAGGCCCGCCGCTTCCTCGAAGAGGGCGACAAAGTCCTCATCAAGGTGCAGTTCCGCGGCCGCGAGATGCAGCACATCGAGGAAGGCCGCCGCATCATCGAAGACATGCTGACCAAGCTGCTCGACTGCTCGAAAATCGAGAAGGCGGCCCAGATGGAGGGCAAGCAGATGTCCGCGTTGCTCGCGCCGAAGGGCCACAAGTAACCGGCAGCCGGAGGCGTCAGCGCCCGGAGTCGAACAGGCGTGGGGCGAAGACGAGTAGCCCCACGGCGGCCGCACCGATCGCGGCCGCCAACACGCCGAACGCCGCCACGTCTTTGGCCTGCCCGATGCGCACACGCCGCTCCAGCGTCACCTCGTCGGCCAGCAACTCGACCGCCGTGTTGAGCGCCTCGGCCAGCCAGACCAACGCCATCGCCACGGCGAGAGCGACCCACTCCAGGCGATCGATCCCCAGCGCGAGGCCCAGTGCCGTGACCGCGACCGTCGCCGCGGCGTGGACCCGCGCGTTCGGCTGCGTGGCGACGAGGGTGCGGCCGCCCCGGAAGGCGTGGCCGAAGCTGCGGAGTCGCCGTCGGAAGTAGTCGCGCGGTTTGGCACCGCCCCGGCCGCCGCCTTCGAGGGGGCGGGGCGAGGAGCCGGCGGCGGGGCGGCTCACAACACCCGCCGCGTGGGGCTGCCGGCGTGGGTCTGGCCCGGCCCCAGGCGCTCGCCCTTCATCACCACGCTGTGGGCCGCGACCCGCGTGCCGTCGCCCACGGCCGTCTCGTACAGCAGGATCGCCCCGGTGCCGACCGTGGCGCGGTCGCCGATCACGATGGGGCCGGTCTTGAGCACCCGGTCCTCGAAGGTGTGCGCCTGGTACAGGCCGTTCACCGTCGCCTCGGCCCGGATGTCGAGCATGTCCGGGTCGGTGCAGAACGAAGACACGTCGAACAGGGCGACGTTGCGGCCGACCCGCACGCCCAGCCGCCGCAGGTACCAGTTCAGCCAGACGGTCCCCTCCAAGGCCCGTAGCGCGTCGACGGCCAGCGCGTGGGTGGCGGTGTAGTTGAAGTCCCACCGGCAGCACCACGACGACCACAAGGCGTGGGTGCCCGGCCGGACCCGGCCGAGCAGGGACCACTTCGCCGCGAGCGCCAGCCCGCACAGCCCGGCCAGGAACGCCAGGTCCAGGGCCGGAACGACGGCGAACGCCACCACGGGGAGCGGCAGCGCGTCGGCCGCCAGCCCCAGCAGCGCGAGCCAGGCGAGGGCCAGGGCCGCCGGGCCGAGCGGCAGGGCGAACCGCAGGCACTCCCAGAAGAGGCGGTTCGCGATGCGGTACCAGGACGGCCGGAACGTCAGGCCGACGTCGGCCGCCACGACCTCGCGGCGGGGCAGCTCGAACGGCGGCACCCCGAACCACGCCGTGCCGGGCCGCATGAGCGCGTCGTCGGCGACGGTGCCGACGCCGACCAGCACGCCGTCGGGGATCGACTGCCCGGCCGCGACGACGGCGTAATTCCCGACGAAGACCGCGTCGCCGAGCGCCACCCGCGCCAGCGTCACCGTGCCGCGGTGGACGGCCGGCGAGCCGAGGTAGACGCCGCCCGCGAGGAACGAGCCGGCCCCGATCGCGGTCAGTTCGGGGACAGTGTCGTGGAGCCGGCTGATCTCGCTCCAGCGGCCGACCGTCATCCCGGCCCCGCGGAGCCAGACCGGCCAGAACACCGTGCCGTCGAGCCAGTCGTTCGCCCACTCGAGGGTGTCGGACTTCAGTTGCACGCGGGCGTAGGCGTAGCTCCAGCGCGGGATCACGCCCTCGCGGACCGGCCCCAGGAGCCGCATCGACGCGCACCGCCAAAGCAGCAGGGCCGGCACCAGCAGCACCACGAGGCTCAGGGAGGCGAAGGCCGCCCCCGGCTCCACCGACGGGTGCAGCACCCACTCGGCGGCCGTGGCGGTGTCAACGCCCCACGCCCACGAGCAGGCGAGGGCCAACGCCGCGAGCGGGACGACGCCGAACGCGGCGAAGAACAGCCGGGACGACAGCAGCACGACCCCGTACCACCCCGCCGACAGCTCCCGGCTACCAACCGGCAGCGGCGGCGGCCCCGGCGCGGCACCGGCGGGGCGGGCCGGGACGCCCGACCAACTCTCGCCCGGCGGCACCCGGCCGCCCGGCTCGAGGTACGCGTGGGAAGTCAGCCGGCTGTCAGGCCCCATCGCGGTGCCCGGCCCGACGCCGGACCGGGGTTCGAGGACGCAGCCGCTGCCGAGGGCGACCGACCCGACCACGACCTGGCCGTCTTCGTAATCGACGAGACGGACGGTGGCGTCCCGGCTCAGCGTCACGTCGTCGCCGAGTTCGAGCAGGTCCCAGCCGCCGTGGGTGAGGTCCACGCCGCGGTGGACGTGGACGCGTCGGCCGACCCGCGCCCCCAGGGCGCGCAAGACCGCGCTTTGAAAGACCGTCCCCTCCAGCAGCCGCCACGGGACGAGGCGGGCGGCCTGGTGGACGGCCCAGTTGCGGACGTAGAAGCCCCCCCACACCGGCTCGCGCCGCGGCCGGTAGCGGCCGATCAGCACCCACTTCAGCGCGACGGCGAACGCCACCGAGCCGACGCCGTACCCGCAGGTGCCGAGCGCCGAGAGCAGCGGCACCGCGAGCACGAACCCGACCGGGCCGAGGCCGCCGGTCAGCGCGGGCACCGCCTCGAACAGCGCGAGGTACAGGGCCGAGCCGCCCAGCACCAACCCGGCGAGCAGCCACGCGGTCTGGGCAATCGTGGCCAGGAGCGGGCCGCGGCGACGGGCCGCCGGCGTGGCGGGCCGGGCCGGCGCGGCCGCGGCGGGGGCCGCCAGGGCCGCCAGGCCGCGAATCGTCGGATGCGAGTACAGGTCGGCGAGGCCGAGGCGGCTCAACTCCGGCAGCGACCGCAGCGCGGAGACCACGCGGGCGGCGAGCAGCGAGTGGCCGCCGTAGTCGAGGAAGAAGTTCGCCTCGACGCAGCCGACCGCGTGGCCGAAGGCCACCGCCCACGCCGCCGCGACCTGGTGCTCCAGCGGCGTCGCCGGCGGCACCCCCTCGCCGCCGCCCCCGGCCGCGAGCCGCGGCCCCGCCGGCTTCGGCAGCCGCGACCGGTCCGCCTTCTGGCTCGGCAGCATCGGCACCGCGTCGATCGCCTCGACGTAGGCCGGCACCATGTACGACGGCAGCCGCTGCCGCAGGGCGTCGTGGAGCTGCCGCCTCAGCGCGGCGAAGTCGGTGCCGGGCCGCGTCACCACGTAGGCCGCCAGTTCGTCCGCGCCGCCGCCGCCAGTGACGACCGCGACGACGGCGCTCACGACGGGGCCGGCCTCGAGCAGCACGGCCTCGACCTCGCCCAACTCGACGCGGTAGCCGCGGATCTTCACCTGCGTGTCGATGCGGCCGCGGTACTCGATCTCGCCGGCGGGGGTCAGGACGCCGAGGTCGCCGGTGCGGTACAGGCGGGCACCGGGCCGGTCGGAGAACGGGTCCGCGACGAACTTCTCGGCCGTCAGTTCCGGCCGGTTGACGTAGCCGACGGCGACGCCCGGCCCGCCGACGCAGACCTCGCCGGGCACGCCGGGCGGCACCGGCCGCAGCGAGGCGTCGAGGATGTGGGCGGTGTAAGTCGGGAGCGGGCGGCCGATCGTCACCGGCCGGCCGGGCAGCAACTCGCACCACGTCGCGGTGACCGTCGTCTCCGTCGGGCCGTAGGTATTGAGCATCACGCGGCCGGGCCGCGCCCAGCGGGTGACCAGGTCCGCGGGGCACGCCTCGCCGCCGACGAGCAGCGTCCGCAGCGTCGGCACGTCGCGGTCGAGCGTGGCCAGCAGCGTCGGCACGCAGGCGAGCACCGTGACGCCCTGCTCGATCAGGAAGTCGGTCAGCCCGCTGCCGAATTTGCGGTGGTCGTTCGGCCCGGCCACGACCGTCGCCCCGCAGCGGAACGCCGGCCAGACCTCCTCGACCGAGAAGTCGAAGGCGAGCGTCATCCCCTGGTAGACGCGGTCGGCGGCGGTAACGCCGTAGATCGGCGCGCACGAGGCGACGAAGTTGCACGCGCTCGAGTGGTTGACGGCGACGCCCTTCGGCCGGCCGGTGGTGCCGGAGGTGTAGATGACGTAGCAGAGCGAATCGCCCTCGTCCGAGAGCGCGGGGCGGCCCGCCGGCTCCGCGGCGATGGCGGCGGCCTCCGCGTCGAGGGCCAGCGACGGGCACCGGGCCGCCGCGACGGCCGCGAGGTCGGACGTGGTCAGGAGCAGGGCCAGTTCCGCGTCGGTGGCAATGAACGTCACGCGCTCGTGCGGGGACGACGGGTCGAGCGGCACGAACGCGGCCCCGGCCTTGAGGACCGCGAGCAGCGAGACGTAGGTGTGGACCGACCGCTCCATCAGCAGGCCGACGCGGTCGCCGGGCCGGACGCCGAGCCGGGCGAGGCGGTGCGCCAGGCGGTTCGCCCGCGAGTCGAGGTCGGCGTAGGTGAGGCGGTCCGGGCCGCAGACGACGGCGAGGTTCGACGGGTGCTCGTCGCAGGCGCGCTCGAAGAACTGGTGCAGCCGGCGGACGGGGGCGGCCGGTGCCACGGCCCGCTCCTCCGCGCGGCCGGCCGGGGCCGCCCAGGGTGAACCGGGCCGGCGCGCGGAGGCCGGGGCCGGGTTGTGCGTTGGCAACTGCTGCATGGGAGAGGGAGTCGCTGGGGGACCGACGAAACTGCACGCGTCATGATATTCAACCCCGTCGCCGGGTGCCAGTTCCGGCCGTACCGCCTTGGCGGGGGCGGGAAGGCGGGGAACGGCGCGAGGCCGAACCGGTCGCCCCTCGCCAAGCCCGTTCAACGCGTCTACAATCGTATCGCCCGGCCAGAACTCGCCTCGGAAGGATTAACCCCCGTCAACCCTACCGCCCACGCCACGGACCTCCACGCGACTCTGCTCGCGGCCGGCGTCCGCGCCGCGCTCATCGAGTTGAACCGTGCCTCGGGCTACCGCTTCACGGCGCTGTACCGCTTCGACAGGTCGCTCGCCCGCGGCCTGTACTTCTACGACCGCGACAACCCCAGCGTCGAGGCCGGCGACGACTACCCCGTCGAGGCGAGCTACTGCGTCTACGTCCGCGACGGCGGCGTGCCGTTCGTCGTCGAGGACGCCCCCGAGAACGCGACCGCCGGCCGGACGGCGCTGGGCCAGGTCAAGGCGTACTGCGGCGTGCCGGTCTTCGACCGCGACGGCCACACCTTCGGCTCGCTGTGCCACTTCGACCTCACGCCCGTGCCGGCCGACGCCGAGGGCGTCGCGCTCATGGAAACCCTCGCCGGCCTGCTCGCCCGCCTCTGACCTGCCGTGCCCGCCCGCGAAGTCGGCCGCCTGCTTTTGCCCCTGCGCGCCGTTGACGGCTACCGTAGAGTATCTTCGACGTTCACCCGCACAGGAGCCACCGATGATTCCGCCCATGTTCCCGACGCCCGAGGGCGACGGTTCCGAGTTCGCGGCCGGCTTCCACCCGATGGCCATGTCGAACTTCGGCCCCTTGGCCCCCGTGATGGCCACCACGATGCAGCGCGGCGGCAACTACGCCCGCCAGCGCACGATGACGCTTTCCGACTTGCTCATGGAGAACCGCATCATTTTCCTGGGCAGCTCCCCGGACAACGGCACCAACGGCGTCATCACCGACTTCCTGGTGAACTACACGATCCAGCGGATGCTGTACCTCGTCACCGAGAACAAGACGGCCGACATTCACCTTTACATCAACAGCCCCGGCGGCTCCGTGTCGGCGGGCCTGGCCCTGTACGACACCATGCAGTTCCTGGAGTGCCCCGTCAACACCTACTGCATGGGCTTCGCGGCCAGTATGGCCGCGGTGCTGCTCGCGGCGGGCACCAAGGGCAAGCGCTACGCCTTGCCCAACGCCAAGATCATGATCCACCAGCCGTCGGGCCAGGTCGGCGGGCAAATCTCGGACATCGAGATCCAGGCCAACGAGATGATGAAGGAGCACGTCCGGCTGAACGAGATCCTGGCGAAGCACTGCGGCCGGACGGTCGAGGAGATCGACAAGGCGAGCGCCCGCGACAACTACTTCACGGCCACCGAGGCGAAGGAATTCGGCCTCGTCGATGACGTGCTGATCAAGGCTCCCAAGGGCACGCCGGGTGCCCTGCCGACCGGCCCCCTCCTCGTGTAAGTGTGGTCTAAGTTCGCCAACCCGCACACGTTGCCGCGCCGGACGTTGACTCCGGCCGCCGCCCCCGCTGCCCCTCACCCCACTGCCGGCCGCCGCCCGATAACATTGACGAGCGACGGCACGCCCCGAACCAGGACACGCACATGCCGTCGATTCCCTACGTGATTGAGAGCAACGGCCGCGACGAGCGGGTGTACGACATCTACTCGCGCCTGCTCAAGGACCGCATCATCTTCCTTCAAGGGGTGGTGCAGGACGAGATGGCCAACGCCATCGTCGCGCAACTTCTGCTCTTGCACTCGCAAGACCCGAAGGCCGACATCCACATGTACATCAACAGCCCCGGCGGCTCGGTCTCCGCGGGCCTCGGCATCTACGACACCATGCAGTTCATCACCTGTCCGGTGGCGACCTACTGTGTCGGCATGGCCGCGAGCATGGGGGCGCTGTTGCTCCAAGCCGGGGCCGCCGGCAAGCGGTTCGCGCTGCCGAACGCGCGGATCATGATCCACCAGCCGCTCGCCGGCATGGAGGGCAACGCGACCGAGATCAAGATTCACGTCAAGGAATTCTTGAAGACCAAGAAGAAGCTCAACGAGATCATCAAGCGGCACACCGGTAAGACTCTCGAACAGGTCGAGAAGGACACCGACCGCGACAACTTCATGTCGTCCGAGGAGGCCCGCGACTACGGCCTCATCGACGGCGTGCTGGAGCGCATCGCGGACGGCGTCGGCAAGCAGAGCTAGCCACGCCCCCGCGACGCGGCAACGGAATGCCGACGCTTGTCACGCAACCCCCGACGCGGACGCCCCCCCGGATGACCGGCCGGGGTGTCCGCGTTTTGGCGTTGCTACTCCTGGCATGCGTCGGCTGCAAGTCGGGCGGACTTGTCGGCAAGGACAAGAGTTACGACCTGCTCGAAGCCGAACTCCGCACCCGCGAGCGTGAAATCCTCGAACTCCGCGGCGAAGTCCAGCACCAGCGACAGTTGAACCTCACCTACCAGCGGCAACCGGCGTGGGACGGCTACGCCCAGCACGGCGGCGGCACCCCACCGACAGGGGCCGCGCCGACGATGCCGTTGAAGGAAATCGCCCTCGGCAGTGGCACCGGCGGCGTCGACGAGGACGGCAAGCCGGGCGACGAGTCGCTGATGGTCGACATCGTCCCGCGCGACGACGACGGCACCGCCGTCAAGGTGCCGGGCCAGGCGGTGATTGCCGCTTACGAGATCAGTCCGCAGGGACTAAAAACACAGATCGGCCAGTGGAACGTGACGCCGGACCAACTGCGGCGGGCGTGGAAGAGCGGGCTGCTGTCGAGCGGCTACTTCGTGCCGTTGCAGTGGGACAGGCTGCCCGGCACCGACCGCCTACGCATCGTCGTGCGGTTCACGTCGAATGACGGGCAAAGTTTCGAGGCCGACAAGGACGTGACCGTCCGCGTACTAACCGGCAGTCGCCCCGGCGGCTTGCTGACGCCGACCGTTGCGCCGCCGCTGGGTGGGTTGCCGCCGCAGGAGTTGCCGTCGGGGGGTGGAGAAGAGTTGCCGCCGCCTCAGCGGTCATCGCGGTTGAAGTGGACGCGTTAAGACCGGGTATGGGGTGTCGGGTGTGGGGTATCGCATAAGGGATCATTCCCGTTCTGACCATACCCGACACCCGACACCCCATACCCGAAGCAGTTACTTCGCGGTCGGGGTGATCTTCGACACATCCTTGAGGACTTCGTCGATCTTCTCGGCGGTCAGTTCGCCGGCCTTGAAGGTGTGCGTGGCCTTGACGGTGCGCTCGGTGTAGAACACCACAGTCACGTCGGCGTCCTTGGCGAACTTGTACTTGGCCGGGCCGGCCGGGGTGTCCAGCGAGAGGACGATGTTCTTGAGGCCCTGCTTCTCCACGACCGACTTCAACTTGGCTTCGGCGGTGCTGTCGTCGGTGCAGAACACCGCGAAGCTACCCATCTCACACTTGTCGTTCTTGGCGCAGAGGCCGTCGACCTTCTTGATGAGGGCCTGCGTCGTCGGGCTCTCGGGGTCGCGGGCGAAGATCATCACGACGGGGTTGTTGCCGTTGGCGCAGTACAGGCAGTTCTTCTCGCCGGCGCTCTTGCCGTTGATGTTGAGCGGCGAGAACGGGCCGGGCAGCTTCTCGCCGGTCTGCGGGCCGGAGACGATGTCGGCGGCGGTCACCACGCCGGCGACCAGGGTCAGGGCAACCACCGAAGCGAACAGTTTGCGGATCATCTCGGACATCCTCGTACACAAGGGACAAGCGACTTCGCCGCGTCCGGGGCCATCCCGGTTCGGCCACCGCGGGGGCATCCTACGCACCCGCGACACGACGACTATACCGCCGCCGGCGGAATTCCTTTCAAGTTCCCGCGGCGATAATCCGGAGGCGAGCCGGCACAAATCCCCCATACCGCGGCATCGCCCGGCGGGGGGTGGATGATGACGGAGCGGGGATGGCTAACAGGCCAGAAATTGCCAGGCACCATGCTCAACTATGTGTTGCAGAAGATTCCGCCTCGCAAAGTGCAACT
>JANXTD010000359.1 GCA_025352585.1 Fimbriiglobus sp. | reverse complement strand
TTGCTCGACCACCTCGCCTTCGACCCCTACGGGGGGATCCGTTACGGAGCGGCCTTTCGGTGTTCCGGGTCAATCAGCCGACCGTGTACGCGCTGTGCCAGATCGGCGTGCCGTCGCTCGACCCCCTCCCAAGGCGGGTCGGGGACGGCGACAAGGAGGCGGCCAAGTACGCCGCGGTCGTGGTCCTGCGGGTGATGGGCCTGGAACTCGGCAAGGCGTACCTCGGCCTCAAGCTCGCCGCCGAGCCGGACCCCGTCCGGGCGGCCCGGATCAAACAGTCGCTCGCGGGGGTGAGTACCGTGGACCCCTACTTCCTCCGGGGGCCTGACGGACGACTCCAGCCGGGGTTTCCGGATCAGTGACCATCGGCCCCTGTCCTGCCGGCAGGCGAAGCCGGCCGGCCGGGAAGCTCGGCGGCCGGCACTGTCGAGTTGCTCGGGGTCGCGGCGCGTCACTTCGCCGCGACGGCCAGGCCCGGCGTCGCGCTGAAGGTCTTGAACGCCTTGGCGTCGCCGGGCTGCTTCCACAGCGACACCTCGCCGCCGTAGCCGCCGGCCGCGACCCACGCCCCGTCCGCACTGAACGCCACCGCGTACACGTAGTCGCTCGGGCCGGTCAGCGTTTGCAGCGCGGCCATCTTGGCGGTGTCCCACAGCCGGACCGTCTTGTCGGCCGAGGCCGTCGCCGCGACCGGCTTCGTCGGGTGCAGCGCGACGCGGAAGACCTCGCCGCCGTGGCCGCCGAGCGACTTCACGCCCTTGCCCTCGCCGCCGAGCTTCCAGAGCCGCAACTGCGCGTCGCCGCCGGCCGAGTAGACTTGCGTGCCGTCGGGGTGGAACGCCACGGCGTAGACGGTGTTCTGGTGCTCCGGGTAGGTGACGACCGACTCCTTCGCCTTCAAGTCCCAGACCTTGGCCGTCTTGTCGCGCGCGGCCGTCGCCAGCGACTTGCCGTCCGCCGAGAGCGACACGCCCAGCACCCAGTCGGCGTGGTTCTCGACCGTCTGCGTCAGCGTCGCGGCCAGCGGCCCGGCGCTGACGTCCCAAAGGCGCACGGCCCGGTCGCAGCCGCCGGCGGCGAGGGTCTTGCCGTCGGGCGACACGGCCAGGCAGAGCACCGAGTCGTCGGCGTCGAGCAACTGCTTCAGCATCACCTTGGGGTCGCCGACGCCGTCGAGCATCGTCACGCCGGCGACGGCTTGGCCCGGAGCGTTCAAGTCGTAGAGCCGCACGTCGCCCTCCTGCCCCGGCCGGCCGCCGGCGACAGCGAGCGCGCCGCCGGGCAGGAACGCCAGGGCGTAGGCGCGTTCGGCCCGCGTCCGCACGCGCTTTGTCAACACGCCTTCGGGGACGCTCCAGACGGTCAGTTCGTGGTGCCCGCCGACGACGAGGCCCTTGCCGTCGGGCGTGAAGGCCAGGGCGTTGACGATCGCGGGGTACTTGTACGCGGCCGGCGGCGTCGGCGGCACCCAGCGCAGCCGGAGTTCGCGCACCAGGTCGGCCTTGGGGTCGAGGCCGGCGTCGAGTTTGGCCCCCTGCCTGATCCACTCGGCGACGACTTTCGCCTTGTCGGCCGGGACCGCCTCGCCCTTGTCGCGCGGCGGCATGCGGCGCTCCTCGGCGGTGACGATGAGGTCGTGGAAGTCGCTCTCCTCGGGCTTGCCGGGCACGATCGCCTCGCCGTTGACGCCGCCGAGCAGGAGTTTCTCGAAGGTGGTCATGTCGTACTTGCCGTTGCGCTTCTTGGCGTCGTGGCAGGCCAGGCAGTTCTCCTTGAGGACCGGGGCCACGTCGTTGATGAAGCTGACCGGCTTGTCGGCGGCGCGGCTCTCGGCGGTAGCCAGCGCGAGCAGCGTGAGAATTGCGAGACGCATGGGCGGCACCACGGCGAGAGGGGGCGAGTCGGCGGACCCTCAGTTTAGCCGCGAGTGCGCGGCGGTGCAACGGCCCTCCGGCCGGCGAGTTGACATTGGCCAGGCCGGCGGCGGGGCTATAGAGCAGTGGGGATTCGCCGGGACGGGGGTTGGCTCATGACGTGGCGGAAGTGGCTGTCGCCGGGGTTCGGGGTGCCGTTCTGGACGGCCGCGCTCGCGGCGGGCCTGGTCTGGTACGCCCTGCGCTACGGCTCGAACGCCCCGGTCATGGACGAGTGGGACGTGGCCCCGCAACTGCGGCAGTACCTGCGGGACGGGCGGCCGGCCGAGTGGGTGCTGATGCGGCACAACGAGCACCGCTACCCGGCGGCGCGGCTGCTCTACGCGGCGCTGATGGCGGCGACGGGCTACGACTTCCGCTCGGGCATGGTCGCCTCCGCCCTGCTGCTCGGCGCGGCGGCGCACCTCTTCGCCCGCGCGGCGGCCCGCGCCCGCGGCCGGCCGGCGTGGGCCGACCTCCTCATCCCCGCGCTGCTGCTCAACTTCGGGGCGTCGTTCAACGTCCTGATGGGGTACCAGGTCGCGTTCAGCCTGTTCGTCTTGGCGGCGGCGTTCGCGGCCTGGGTCGTGGTCGCCGACACCCCCGGCCGGGGCGGCGACCTCGCCGCCAGCGCCGCGCTGGTCGCCCTGGCCCTCAACGGCATGCCCGGCCTGCTGCTCGCCGCGCCCCTGGCCGGCTGGGCGGCCTGGCGCGCGACGCGCGGCCCGCGCTGGGCGTCGTGGGGCCGCGCGCCGCTCGCCTGGCTGCCGCTCGCCGCGGTCGTCGCCTACGGGCTGTGGTCGGCCGCCGGGATGGAGCGCTCCGCCGACCCCTCGACCCGGCTGCCGGACTGGGGGGTCCGGGCCGTCGCCGCCGGGCAGTTCCTGAGCATGGGCCTCGGCACCTGGGTCATCGAGTCGGACTGGGGCACCCTCGGCCGGCTGATGGGCGTCGGGTACTCCGCCGCCCTGCTGGCCCTCGGGGCGGCTTTCGCCCGCCGGCCGGCCGACCGCGCCGTGGCGCTGGGCCTCGCCGCGATCCTCGTGGGGGTCGTCGGCATGGCCGGCGGGGTCGCCTGGGGTCGCGGCTGCGGGCTGATCGAGCGCTACACCTCGACGGCCGCCGTCGGCCTGGCGGTGGCCTGGGTCGCCGCCGCCCGGTGGCTGCCGCTGCCGCGGGCCGCGAGCGCCCTGGGCGTCGCCGCGGCGGCGGGCCTGGTCTGGCTCAACGCCGACTCGGGGGAGCGCTTCGCGCAGGTCCACCGCATGTACTACCGCGAACTCGAGGACGCCGTCCGGGCCGGCCTGCCGCCGTCGTTCGTCGCCTCCCGCTTCCGGGGGCCGCTGGGCCACGAGGACTTCCGCGGCCGGATCGAGTCGCTGCGCGACCTGGGCTTCGGCACGTTCCGCGACCTGTCGCCCGAGCCGCGCGTGGCCGCCGTGCCGGTCGCCGCGCCCGCCGCCGGGGGCGGGTCGCCGGGGTTCGCGCTGGCGGTGCTGCCGGGCGGCCGCAAGGTCGTCGGGGTCCGCGTGACTTACGAGACGCAGCGCGACGCGGCCTGGCAGCAGTTGACGCTCACCTGGGCGGGGCCGGCCGGCGCGAAGTCGTCGGCCGTCTACCCGCACGCGCGCCGCGGCGAGCAGTCGTCGAGCTTCTACGTGGACGACGCCCCGACCGACGCCCGCCTCGAGGTCGCCCACCCGGAGAGCGGCCTGGCGGTGACGCGCGTCGAGTGGCTCGTCGCCGCCGAGTGACGGCGGGGCGGCCCGTGAATGCGGTCACTTGCCCGGCAGGTCGGCGACGCGGCTCCAGCGGTCGCGCGAGATGAGGGCCTCCATCGTGCGGGCCATCAGCGCCACCGCGGGGCCTTCCACGACCTCCTGGCCCTGGATCACGCCGCTCAAGACCTTCGCCGCCTCGGGCAGCCGGTGCGACTCGTAGAGGCTCAGCGCCTCCTCGTAGCGGGCCTTCGTCTCGGCCCAGCCCGGCTCGCCGCGCTTGACGAGCTCGTGCAGTTGCAGCGGCTCGCCGATGTTGACCACGCGGACCTCGGCCAGCCGGCGCGACTCGAACTCGGTGCCGACGCGGTCGAGGGTCGATTGCGACACGACCAGCCGGGTCTTGAGGTACTTCGTCGCCCCCTGGACGCGGCTGGCGACGTTGACCACGTTGCCCAGGACGCCGTACTTGAAGCGCTGCTCGGTGCCCATGTTGCCGACCTGCGCGACCCCGCTGTTGATGCCGATGCTGTAGTCAAGGGTCTCGGGGAGGCGGCCGGCCCAGCGGGCGTTGAGTTCGGGCAGGCAGTCGATCATCGCCAGCGCCGCGCGGCAGGCGAGCTGGGCGTGGTCGGGCTGGTTCGAGGGCGCGCCCCACATCGCCATCATGCCGTCGCCGATGAAGTCGACCACGACCCCGCGGTAGTCGGCGACGCACTGCGTCAGCACGGCCATCGTGTCGCGCACCAGTTGCAGCGTCTGCACGGTGCCGAGCTTCTCGCTGAGCCGGCTGAAGCCCCGGATGTCGCAGAACAGCACCGACACCTCGGCGTCGCGGGCCTCGTTGACGAGTTCGGGGTTGTCGATCAGTTGCCGGGCGATCTCCGGGGGGAAGAACTTCTCCATCATGCGGAGGTGCTGCCGCCGCGTGTCGATGTTGGCCTCGACCTTGACGCGCAACAGCCCGTGGTCCACCGGCTTGGTGAGGAAGTCGTTGGCGCGGGCCTTCAGGCAGGCGGCGATCTTGTCGATCTCGTGCTCGCCGGAGACCATCAGCACCGGCACCTCGCTGCGGCCGCGGCCCTCGCGCATCGCCTTGAGCACGGTGAGCCCGTCGGCCTCGGGGAGGTTCAAGTCGAGCAGGATCAGGTCGAAGGCGACCTTCTCGGCCAGGTGGATCGCCTGCCGGCCGTCGGCCGCCTCCCAGACCTCGTAGCCGAGGCCGCGCAGCAGGTGGCGCACGTCGCGGCGGCCCTCGTCGTCGTCGTCCACGATCAGGATGCGCGCCAGGTGCGGCAGCGCCGCGGCCACCGGGCGGGCGTCGGGGGCCGCGTCGGGGGCGGCCAACGCCTCGGCGACCGGGGCGGCGGGCGGGGCCTCGCCGTCTTCGGGGCGGTCGATCTGCCGGTTGGCCTCCCAGCCCAGCTTGACGATGGCGGTCAGTTGGTCCGCGTGGCCGCCGGGGTGCTTGCGGTGCAGAATTTGGCCTCCGCCCAGCACGCGGTTGAGCAGCCCCTTGAGGTCGTGGCGGCTGAGGTTCGCGGAGTTGACCGCGGCCGCGAACCGCTCCGCGGCCTGGGCCATGCGCTCCGCCCCGGCGCGGAAGTCGGCCGGGGCGTCCGCGGGCAGCGCCGCCAGCAGCGCGGCGGTGCGCTCGACGAGCCGCGCGGCCAGGGGCGGTAGGCGGCCGGGCGTCTCGGGCGGGGCGGCGGCAATTTCGGCGGGCATGTCAGCGGGCCTCGGGGGGCAGGTGCCGCGCGACCACCGCCAGGAAGGCGTCGAAGTCGTACGGCTTGAACACGTAGTCGTCGCAGCCGGCCTCGCGGGCCTTGGCGATGTGGTTGTCCATCAGGTGCCCGCTCATCGCCACGACCGCCAGGCCGCGCGTCGCCGGGTCGGCCCGCAACTCCGCGATCGCCCGCAGGCCGTCGCCGGGGCCGGGGCAGTCGATGTCCATGACGACCAGCCGCGGCCGCTCGCGCTTGGCCGCCTCGAAGGCCAGGTGCGCCGCCGGCACCTCGACGACCTCGTGGCCGGCGCTGCCGAGCAGGTCGCTCAGCAGTTCGCGCTCGAACTCGCTGTCCTCAACGATCAGAATTTTCGCCATCGCGGCGCTCTCCGGGGGGTGGGGGTCAGGCGCGGCCGGCGGCCTGCGGTTGGAGCTTGCGGATGCGGCGGGCCATGTCGTCCCAGTCGGCGACCGGCTTGACGACCCAGTCGTCCGCGCCGTTCGCCTTGGCCTTATCCGGCTCGTCGTGGACGCTCACGATGATGACCGGGATGTCGTGGGTGCCGGGGTCCTCCTTCAACGCCACCAGGATCGCCCAGCCGTTGAGCGAGTCCCGCAGCACGATGTCCAGCAGGATCGCCGAGGGGCGGAAGTCCTTCACCGACTGGATCGCGGTCGTGTCCGAACTCGCCACCCGGACCTCGAAGCCGCGCTCGGTCAGCATCGCCTCGCCCAACTCGCGGTTGCTCGGCTCGTCGTCCACGACCAGGACGCGGCGGTTGACCGCGACGCGAGCCGGCAGCGGCACCGGCGGGGGCGGCGGCGGTACGGCCGCCGGCTTGCCCGGCTCGTGGGCGTCGGCGAGCCGCGCGGCGAAGCTCGCCGTGAACGTCGCCCCCAGGCCGATGCCGGCGCTCGCCACGGTCACGCGGCCGCCCATCTTCTCGCACAGCCCCTTGCAGATGACCAGGCCCAGCCCGGTCCCCTCGCGGTTGAGCTCGCGGTCCTTGATCTTGCCGAACGGCTTGGGGTCGCGCACCTTCACCAGCTCGTCCTCGGTCATGCCGCGGCCCTCGTCGCGCACGGCGACGTGGACGAGGTCGCCGTCGGGGCCGGGGTCGCGGCGGCACTCGACGCGGATGGTGCCGTCCTTGGTGAACTTCGAGGCGTTGCCGATGAGGTTGTAGAGCACCTGCTTGAGCCGCACGTCGTCCTGGAAGACCGCGCCGATCTCGGCGGGGCACTCGACCTCGAGGCGGTTCTTGCCCTCCTCGACCTTGGCGCGCATCTCGTTGGCGACCTTGCCGACGAAGTCCGGCAGGTCGAACTCGCGCGGGTTCAGGTCGAGCTTGCCCTCCATGATCTTCATCGAGTCGAGGATGTCGTTGACCAGCGCCGTGAGGTAGTTCATCGACTCGTAGATGCGCCGCACCCGGCGCTCGACGTCGGGGGCCGGCTTGCTGCGCAGCAGCATCTGCGTGTCGCCGCTGATGACCGTCAGCGGCGCGCGCAGCTCGTGGCTGACGTTGGCCATGAACATGTCCTTGGCGCTGTTGGCGAGCTGCAACTCCTTGTTGGTGCGGTCCTGGGCGAGGCTGGCGGCGTTGAGCTTCTCGACGCTCTCGGAGAGTTGCCGCGTCTTGTGCTGCACGCGGCGCTCGAGCTCCTGCTGCCGCGCGAGTTCGCCGGTGATGTCGCGGATAATGCCGGTGTAGTGGGCCAGGCCCCCGAGTTCGAGCGGCGTGAAGGTCGCCCCGGCCGGGAACGTCGAGCCGGAGGGGCGGCGCGCGGTGAGCAGGATGCGCGGCACGGTCCAGAAGTTGGCCCCGCCCAGGGCGCTGTGCATGTCCGAGAACGAGGTGCCGGGGTCGGGCCGCACGCCGTCGTGCTCGCCGGGCCTCACGAGGTAGCTGTGCAGGTTGGTGCCGACGACCTGCGCGGCCGGGCCGAGGCCGAAGAGCTTGGAGAACTTGACGTTGGCCTGGGTGATGTACCCCAGGGCGTCGATGACCACCACGCCGTCGGGGGCGTTGTTGAGGATGAACTCGAACTGCGCGGTGCGCTGCCGCAGGTGCGTGCTGAGGTTGCCCATCTCGCGCACCATCGTGCGGAAGGCCTCGGCGAGCGTCACGACCTCCTGCGGCCCCTTCGACGGCAACTCGTCGAGGGCCAGGAAGGTCGAGGTGCCGAGCGGCCCGAAGGCGTCGGAGTCGGCCCCCGCGTCGCCGGCCGTGTGCTTGACGCGCTCGGCGAGCGACCAGGCGGCGTGCTTGATCTGCCGCAGCGGCCGCGTCACGTACCACGCCATGAGCAGCGCGACCGACCCCCCGCCGAAGGTACTCAGCAGCGCGACCATGACCAGGTGCGGCAGGGTCTCGATCCAGACGTCCTGCTTGATCTCCGCGACCGACGCCGTCACCACCAGCCGCGGGGCGGTGCCGTCGGCGGGTTCGCCGTCGAGGCAAGTCTGGAGGAGGGTGTACGAGCCGATGCAGTCGAGGTTGCTCACGGCCGGCCGCCACCCGTGCTGGGCGTAGCCGAGTTGCGGCAGGTAGGTCTCGTAGTCGATCCAGTCCTTCGGCAGCCAGTCGTCGCCGAGGATGTCCCGCGCCTGGGTCTGGGCGTGGCGCAACTCGGCCCGGTCGGCGTGCGACATCGCGACGAGCATCTCGCCGTGGAGGTTCTCCGGCTCGGGGTCGAGTTCGTAGTAGCTCAGGCCGCCCTTCGCCCGGTCGCGCATGGCGTCGTTGAAC
>JANXTD010000347.1 GCA_025352585.1 Fimbriiglobus sp. | reverse complement strand
CCCCGCGGCGGCGTAGCGCTTGCCGAGTTCCTCGTAGCGCGCCAGGTCGCGGCGGGTCAGGTCGAGCAGCGTCAGGATGCGGCCGATCGCCTCGGGCTTGCGGTTCAGCTTGTCGTAGCTGTCGATGAGCATCGCGAACGTCTCTGCGTCGTTCGGCTGGGCCTCGATCGCCAGTTCGAGTTGCGGCACGGCCGGGCCGTAGTTGCCCTGGCCGCGGTAGGCCGCCCCGAGGGCCTTGCGCAGGATCGGGTTGACCAGTCCCGTCTTGGCCGTCTCCGCGTCGAAGTGGGCGGCGAGCGCGGCCAAGTCGCCGGCCTGGGCGACCGTCGCGTTCAAGGTCACGATCGCGGCGACGCGTTGGTTCTGGTCGCGGCCCCAGGCGACGACCGCCCCGCTGGCCGCGTCCACTGCCTCGACGTGCCGGCCGAGCCGCGACAGCGACACGGCGTGCCGGCGGTAGTACTCCGCGAGTTGGCCCGGTTGCCCGCCGCCGCGCTGGGCGTTGGGGATCAACTCGGCGTAGACCGCCTCGGCCTCGGCGTGCAGCTCGCAGTTCTGCGCGGCGTCCGCGAAGCCCGGCATCGTGTTCACGGTCCAGTCGTTGCGCCCCTTCCAGCGGGCCACGCCTCGGCTGAACACGTCCCGCGCCTCGGCCGGCTTGCCCAGGCCGTGGTAGGCCGCCATCAGCCGGAAGCGTAGGGTCGCGTCGTCCGGCGACTCGTCGGTCAGCGGCACCAGCACCGCGACCGCCTCGGCGTGGCGGCGCGACTCGACGAGGTAGTACGACAGGGTCGCCCGGCCGCCGACGGGGAGCTTCTTGGCGCGGTGCAAGTCGGCGAGGATTTCGATGGCCCGGCCGGTGCGGTGGCAGCCGGAGTAGAGGTACTCGGCGACGTAGAGTGCCGCGTCGATCGAGCCTTTCGAGTCGGCCAGGACCGCCTCGGCCGCGGCGGCGAACTCCGGCTCCTTGGCGGTCCAGTAGTAGCCGTAGCGGCGGTCGGACAGCGGCCGGCCGCGCTGCCGGCGCGAGGTCAGGTCGTCCTTCAACTCGTCCACGACGATTTTGAGCAGCCGGGCCTCCAGCGCGGGCGGCAGGTTCCGCGCCTCGGAGTGCCACTGGCCGAGCTGCCACGAGTGCTGGCCCCAGGCGTCGCGGTTGCCGTGGCGGTACCACGGCGGCGTCGCCTCGACGCGGGCGATCAAAAACGCCAGCGCCGCCTCGGGGCCGGCGTAGGTCCGCGTCAGTTGCGCGACGGACTGCGCGGAGTTGGTGTGCGACTCGTCCCACGGCTTCACCAGCGCGGGGAAGGTCTCGTTGGCCAGCGCCAGCACGTCGGCCTTCAGCCGGCCGAACATCTTCTGGTTGGCCGTGGTGAAGAGCGACGAGTAGGCGTTGAGCGTCTGCGACCGCTCGTTCGACTCGGGGTTGACGAGCCGCGCGTTCAGGCGGCCCAGCAGCGCGGCGTACAGCGCCTCGCCGCGGCCCAGCGACACCGCGCCGTCGTTCTGCAACGCGACCGTGTAGAGCCGGTCGAGCGCGTTGGTGACCGAGAGCCGGACCTGGGCGTTGGCCGCGGCGTCGCGCCAGCCGAACCACAGCTTCTCGGCGGCGGCGTAGTCCTTGCGGGCCTCGTGACAGCCGGCCAAAGTCGTGGCCAGAATCAGCGCGTCCGGGGTGAAGACGCCCTTCGCCGCGGCGAGGTACTCCGCCAGCACCGGGGCCAACACGCCAATGGCGTCGGCCGGCCGGTTGCGGTCGCGCAGGGTCACGGCGTAGCACTCGGCGATCTGCAACCGCTCCAGGGTGCCTTGCGGCGCGGCGTCGGCGAGCGCCTTGAGTTCGCGCAGTTGCTCCGCGCCCAAAGCCTCCGGGGTGACGTTCCCGAAGTCACGCAGCAGCCGGGCCATCAGGACTTTCTCGCCGTCGGCCCACGGGCGGTCAAAGGCGCGGCGGAAGGCGGCCAGCGCCAACTCGGCGTGCGGCCCCGGCTGGTTCTTGACCTCGGCGGCGCGGCGGTGGACCTGCATCGCCAGCAGGTCGAGCGCCCGCAGGTCGGTCGGTGACTTGGCCTTGGGCCGCAGCGCCTCGATCCGTTGGAACACCGTGTCGGCGCTGGCCTCGTCGCGGAGGTCGTTGAGCAGCCCCTGCATCCGCGTGACGACGCTGTAGACCTTGCCGGCCGTCTGCCCCAGCGTCGCGTCGGCGACCGTCGCCGGGATGCGGAAGTCCTTCGACGCCTGGTAGAGGCCCTGGACGTAGCCGAAGTAGTTGTCCACGCCGGTCAGCTTCTCGACGAGCGCCGCCAAGATCAGCAGCGTCTCGGGGTCGAGTTCGGTTGGCAGTGCGTAGCCCTGGCGCGGCTGCCAGAGTTGGTACTTGCCGTGCAGCAGTTGCGCTAGCGAGTGGTCGTCGAGCCGGCGGTAGGCGTCGGCCTTGGCGGCGTCGTGCTTGGCCTTGTCGTTGACGGCGAGGTAGAGCCGGGCCAGGGCCATCGACCGGCCGTAGGCGGCGGCGTCGGTTTCTTTGATCCCCTCGAACACGGCAATCGCCTCGGGCAGCCGGCCGAGTTCGGCGAGCAGGTAGCCAAGGGCCGTGCGCCAGCGGGCGGTCGGGTCGCCGGCCCGCGCCCACGCGGCCAGGTTCCCCTCGATCTCCTTGGGCAGGTCGAGCGCCAGCAGCAGGTCGTACTTCGCCTGCTTCCAGCCGTCGTGCTTCGGCTGCGCGGCGACGCCGGCGTCGAGGAACGCCCGCAGTCGGGCGACGGCCTCGGGCTTGGCGGCCGCGCGGGTGGCGGCGTGCATGGCCAGCGTGACGGCGCGAGCTTGCAACTCGAAGGCGAGGGCGCGGTCGGGGGTCACGTCTTCCTCGGCGTCCTCGGCGGGGGCCGCCAGCGGGGCGTCGCCCAGCAGCGTGAAGACCTCGGCGGCGACGGCGTTGGGGTCGGCGTCGTGCTTGGCCTGGAGCGTCAGTCGCTCCAGTCTCGCCCACGACTTCAGCGGCGCGGGGTAGGCCGCCTCACGCTTCGTCAGCCGGGCGATCGCCTCGCCGCGGGCCTGGCGGGTCGCCTCGGCGCGCTGGGCCTTCAACTCGGGGCGGGTCAGCCGCTCGGGGTTCTTCAACTCGCCCTGGAGCTGCGCGTCGCGGGTCTGCACGACCCAGTCGTCGAGGCGCAGCAGTTGGGCGGCCGCGGCGGCGGGGGCCGGCTTGCCGTCGGCGTCGGTCAGGAACGCCGGCAGCAGGTCGTAAGCCTCCTCGACGCGGGCCTCGTTCCAGCCGGTGCCCAGGAGCGCGTCGAAGAGTTGCGCCTGGTACCCGCGGCGGTACTTGGCCGGGCCGGACTTTAGGCGCTCGCGGGCGAACGCCAGCAACTCCTCGGCCCCGAGACGCTG
>JANXTD010000320.1 GCA_025352585.1 Fimbriiglobus sp. | reverse complement strand
TCGCCTCGGTCACGTCGGCTTTTTTCAGCGGGTCACTCGCGGTCGCGGCGGTCGGCTGCCACGGCACGACGCCGACGATCGGCGTGGTGCCGACAGTCTTCAACTCGCCCAGCGACGACACCTTGCGGACGCGGGTCTCGTAGCCGACGGCCCCCAGGCCGACGAGGCCGAAGCCCATCAGCCCGGCGACGACCGCGGCGATGACCTGCTTCTTGGGGTCTTTGGCCGACGGGGCCGAGGCGTCTTGCAGCTTGCTGACGCGCGGCGGCGACTTCAGCTCGAAGTCGAGGCCGATGAGCTGCTCGGTGATCTTGCGGTACATGCCGTCGTGGGTCAGCAGGTCGGTCTTCTCGGGGTCCACGATCGGCACGAGTTTGTCGTCGGGCTTCTTCAGTTCCGGCGGCAGAGCGGCGAACTCCTTCTTGGCGTCCTCGAAGATCTTCGTCGCCACCCGCTCGCGCTCCTTGAGCTGGTTGTAGGCGACCTCGGCGGCGTCCAGGGCGAGCGCCAGGCGGTTGCCGCGTGCGCCGTCGCGCTGGCCTTCGAGCCGGGTCGCCAGGGCGACGCGCGCCTTGGCGGCCTCGGCCTCGGCCTCCTCGACTTCGCGCTTCTGGCGGGTCATCTTGTCGGAGTTGGGGTCGCGGACGACGCTGCGGATGTAGTCGTAGTCGCGGCGCTTCTTGGCCGCGCCCTCGGCCCGCGCGGTCACCTCGGGGTCGCGGTCGGCCGCGGCGAACGCCTCGGGCGACGGGGCCGCCTTGCCGGTCGCGTCGAGTTCCCGACGCAGCCGCTCGATGTCGGCCTTCCGCTCGCCGAGCAGCACGGGGAACTGCTGCAACTGGACCTCGTAGTCCGTGATGCGGCCCAGCAGCGTGCCGGCGCGGGCCTTCTTGAACTGCTCGTTGTCGGCGAGGTTCAGCGCCGCGACGGTCGCGCCCTGCCCCGCGACCGGCACGACGGCCGGCCCGCGGTCCTGGCCCTCGATGCCGGGGATCGGCGGGGTGTAGACGCCGCCGGCCTGGAGCAGCGGCCCGCCCGCCGCGCCGGGCAGCGCTGCCGGCCGGCGGTCGTTCATCTGCGCGTGGGAGCGGTTATGAATGACCCCCTGCAACTGGACCTTGGTGACCTCAACGTCGCCGCGGAACTTCTTGAGCGTGTTGCGCTCCTTCTCGACCACCTCGCGGTAATACGCCTCCTTGACGGCCTCGACGATGCGGTTGACGTCGTTGGGGTTGTCCCCCTCGAAACTGATCGTGATCACCTCGCTGCCCTCGGCGTACGAGACGACGACCTTCTCCTTGAGGAACTTGATCGCATCCTTCTGCTCCGCCAGGGTGGGCAGCTTGCTGATCTGGTAGTTGGCGTCGGACAGCGCCGAGTTCAGCACGAAGTCCGACTTGATGAGTTGCGCCGTCGTCTTGAGGTAGGTCGTGAAATCGGTGCGGCTGCGGTTCGGGTCGTTGCCGGTGCCGATGGCACTGCCCGACGACGACACCCGCAGCAGCGCCGACGACTCGTACTTGACCGGCAGCAGCGACCAGGCGGCGTAGGCGAGGCCGGCCCCCAGGAGGGTGCCGCAGAAAGCGATCAACAGCGCGTGCAGCCGCAGGTAGCCCAGCACCAGCGCGGCCGGGTTGGCCGGCTCGATCTTGGGCGCGCGCGGCCGGGGGGTCGCCGGCACCGGGAGGGGGACGAGCGCGGTCGATTCGCTCGGCGGCGTCGCCAGGCGGGGCTTCGGGTGGGTCATGCCGGCATCCGTGCGGGGGGTCGGGGGCGGGGAACCGGGAGTCGTTACGAGAACTGCAACGCCGCGAACGCCGGGGCGTCGGACTTCGGCGCGGCCGGCTCGACGAGCCGCGACAGCGCCCAGAGTTGCAGCGCCAGCAGCCCCAGCCCGGCCGGCATCATCAGCCAGCCGTGCAGGTCGTGCGTGAAGTTCAGCGTCGCCTTGTCGGCCGTCAGCGTGTGGGCGACCCCGGTGGCCGTGATGCGCGCCACGTTGACCGCCACGGCGATCGGCACGATGCCGAGCAGGATCATCAGCTTCTCGAAGCGGGTGCGCTCCAGCAGCAGCACCGCCCCGACGGCGAACGCGGCGAACGTCATCAGCATCTTCAGGCCGCTACAGGCGTCCACGACGCCCAGGCGCACCTCGTCGATGAGGATCAGGTTGCCCTCGGCGACGGCGGGAAGGCCGGCGGTTTGCAGCAGGTACGTGCTGGCCTGCGTGGCGACGACCTTGAGCGGCCCGCCGACGTTGCGCTCGAGTTCGTAGGGCAGCGGCACCATGAAGATCAGGAAGCCGACCGCCGGCGCGGCCGCGACCGCCAGTGACCGCCCGCCGACCATGAGCGTCAGCGCGACCAGCGAGGCGAGCAGGGCGAGGCAGTCGAGTTGGTGGAACATCAGCCCGCCGGCGACGAAGCGCGGCAGCACCGTCAGCGCGAGCATGGCTCCGCCATGCTCG
>JANXTD010000300.1 GCA_025352585.1 Fimbriiglobus sp. | reverse complement strand
CCCCGTTCACGCCCTTCGACGCGTCGGCGGCGCTGGTTCGCGGGGCCGTCGGCGACGAGCGTCCGCCCGACGCGAACGGCGGCGCGGCGCTCCTCGAGAAGTTGGGACCACCCGACCGGCTCCACGATCGAGGCGGGCCGGCTCGTGCGTCAGGCCCACAAGGGGTAGGACGCCGGGCTCGCCGCCGGCCGGGCCTTGGACGATCGTCGGGGAAAGTCGTAGCCTCACGCCGAGCCGACGCCCCCGCCCCGGAAGGCCCGCCCCGTGACCCCTGCGATCGAGACCCGCGGCTTGAGCCGCCGCTTCGGCGACGTCCTCGCGGTCGACGGCGTCGAGCTGCGCGTCGAGCGCGGCACCTTCTACGGCTTCCTCGGTCCGAACGGGGCCGGCAAATCGACCACCATCAAGATGCTCACGGGGCTGCTCGCGCCCTCCGCCGGGGCGGTCGCCGTGCTGGGCCGCGACATGCTCGACGCCGACGCCGCGCTCGACGCCAAGCGGCGCGTCGGCGTCGTCCCCGAGAACCTCGCCCTCTTCGACAACCTCACCGCCGAGGAGAACCTGACCTTCGTCGGCCGGATGCACCTGCTGCCGCGCGAGACCCTGCGCGACCGCGGCGGCGAGCTGCTCGCGCTCCTGGGCCTCGACGCCGAGGGCCGCAAGCTCAGCGCCGACTTCTCGCACGGCATGCGTAAGAAGCTCGCCCTCGCCGCGGCGCTGCTGCCCAACCCCGAACTGCTGTTCCTCGACGAGCCGTTCGAGGGCGTCGACGCCGTGACCTCGCGCGTGATCCGCGACCTGCTCGCCGGCTACGTCGCCAAGGGCCGCACCGTCTTCCTGACCTCCCACGTGCTCGAGGTGGTCGAGAAGCTGTGCACGCACGTCGGCATGATCGTCCGCGGCCGGCTCGTCGAGCAGGTGGCGATGGCCGACGCCCGCCGCGACGGCCGCAGCCTCGAGGAGATCTTCCTGCACGCCGCGGGCGGGACCGCGGCCGACCCGCGGGCGCTCGGTTGGCTCGGGGGGGAGTCGCCGTGAACCCGCGCCACCTGTCCGCGTTCGTCTGGCTCCGCCGCCGGCTGCTGGTCAACCAGCTCCGCCGCAGCGGCCTGGGAAACCGGGTCGTCTTGCTGCTGGCGCTCGCCTCGCTCTCACTCGGCTCCGCCGGGGTGTTCGCGGGCGGCGTCGCCCTGGGCGCGTTCGCCCTGCCGGCCGCCCCGCCGGTCGGCCGGTTGCTCGCCTGGGACGGCCTCGTCGCCGGGTTCCTGTTCGTCCGCGTGCTGGGCCTGCTCGCCGAGTTGCAGCGGACCGACGGCATCGCCCCGTCGAAGTACGTGCACCTGCCGGTGTCGCCGGCCGGGGCGTTCGCGGTCAACTACGTCAGTTCGCTGGCCGCCCCGTCGCTGCTGTTCCTCGCGGCCGCCGCCGCCGGGCTGGCCCTCGGCCAGGCGCTCGCCGGGTCGCCGCTGACCCTGCTGACGCTGCCGCTGCTCGTCGCCTTCGCCTTCGCGGTCACGGCCGTCACCGACTTGGCGCAAGGCGGGATCGCCGCGCTGGCCCTGACGCCGCGGCGCAAGCGGGCGGTCGCCCTGGTGGCGTCGTTCGTCGTCGTCGGGCTGACCCAGCTGCCGAACCTCCTGAACATGACGGGGGCGTTCCGCGGCGGCGGGAACGCGCTCGACCGCGCCCCGGTCGAGCCGGTCGCCCGCGCGGTCAACGCCTTGCTGCCGCCGGCGTGGCTCGCCCTGGGCGCGGCCGACCTCGCCGACGGTTCGCCGGGGCCCGCGCTCGCCGGCACACTCGGTTTGGCCCTGATCGGCGCGGTCGCCCTGCGGCTCAGTTACCGGGTGGCGCTGCGGCTCGCCAAGGGCACCGACGCCGGCACGAGCCGCGCCGCCCCCGTCGCCGCGGCGGTCGATCCGGCCAAGCCGCGCTTCGCCGAGTGGCGGCTGCCAGGGGTGCCGGAGCCGGCGGCGGCCGTCGCCCTGGCCGGCTTCCGCTCGCTGTCGCGAGCCCCCGAGGCCCGCGCGGCGCTGGTCGGGGCGGTCTCCATGCTCGTCCTCCTCGGGGTCGCGGTCTTCGCCTCCGCCGGCGGCCTGGCGACGCTGCCCCGCGAAGTCCGCCCGCTGGTCGCGTTCT
>JANXTD010000243.1 GCA_025352585.1 Fimbriiglobus sp. | reverse complement strand
GACTCGAGTCTTGCCGGGCCGGTGTCGTTGGGGCGGTCGGAGGCTACTTGCCGTCCGGCAGCACCGCGTTATCGGGCGCCGTATAGTTCGGCCCGCCCCCGACGGTCCCGTCCGGGATCGTGGGGTTGGTGTCGCTCGTCCCGGACAGGAGGTCCGGCCCCGGCCCTTGCGTCCCGTTCACCGGGTTGTTCGTCAACGGATTGGTGTCGGTCGGTGGCGTGTAAAACGTGCCGTCGAAGTAGCAAAAATCGTCGTCGATCCAATTGGTGTTATCATCCGTGCCAACGCCGGACGGGTTCTCACGCGACTCCAGAGTCGAGAGAGACAATTTGATCTTCATGATCTTCTCCAGCAATATGAGGGGGTACTGGGAACGGCTCCGATTCGGACATCAAACCTGAGCTACGGGTATGATAGGCGGAAAGAATTTTCCGTCCAAACCCTCAAGCCGTTAATCAGTGTCGCGAAAGAGATACGACCGAAACATCCGCATTGTCACGCCGGGCAACAATGCGAAATAGAATCAGTATTGCCCGTAAGTGAAATGACGATCATGCGCCAGTTGGCATTTTGCCTCTCTCGTGAATTTTATCGATATTTTACGGGTTTCGCAGTTTTCGTCCGAGGCGGGATTCGGGTTCAGAACCTCGATGTTATCGACACGATATCAATTGCGAGAGACGAACTCGTGGCACGGTTGGGGGAACTTTACCGTGCCGGGGGAGTAGAATCCCTTCATCAGGTGCCGGGGATTTTTCGTGAAAAGAAAGCTGGAAATCGTACCGAGTGCCGCCACGGCCCAGGTCGCCCAGGTCGTCCCCGCGACGGAAGCCGAGGGGCCGGGGCTGCGCTTCGCCGTCTGGTTTCAGGGCTGCCCGCTGCGGTGCCCCGGCTGTTGCAACCCCGAGTTCCTGCCGTTTCGCGGGGGCGCGGCCGTGCCGGTGGCAGACCTCCTCGCGCAACTTCACGCCCAAGTTGGGCTCACGCCAGGCCTTGAAGGCGTGTCACTGTTGGGCGGCGAGCCGTTCGCCCACGCCGCGGCGGGGGCCGTCCTCGCGGCCGAGGCGCGGCGACTCGGCCGTAGTGTCATGATCTACTCCGGCTACACGCTGGAGCAGTTGCGCGACCGCCGCGACGCCGATACCGATCGGCTGCTCGCGCTGACCGACCTGCTCGTCGATGGCCCGTACGTCCGCGAGCAACCGGAGTCGGCGCGGCGGTGGGTCGGCTCGACGAACCAGCGGCTGCACTTCCTCACCGGCCGCTACGACCCCGCCGACCCCTGCTGGGCCAAGCGGAACACGCTCGAGATCCGCGTCAGCGGGAACGAGGTCATCGTCAATGGCTTTCCGGCGCTGGGGGCGGTAGGATTGTGGAAGGGCTGGAAGCGCAAGACGTGACACCGACGGGCGGCCCACGACTCATGGCGACGGACGACCGCGACACGCCCGAGGAGCGCCCCGAGCCGGCCGGCCCGCCGGCGGTGTCACGCTTCGAGTACAACCTGCTCCGCCTGCTTCGCTTCCTGCTGGGCCGCGTGCCGGCCGAGCAAGTGCAGACGTTGGTCTACCAGCGCGTCACGCCCCCACCGCCGTGCCTGAGCCGGACCTGCGTCGGCCTGGCCCAAGACACGCTGTCAAAGGCCGTGGTGCTGTCGCTGGTCCGCTCAGGGGGCTGGCGGCGGGAAAAGTTCCTGCGCGGCGGTCAGCCGACCGGCGGGCGGGTCTGGGAGCGCGTGCCACTCGACGAGCGGACGCTGGCGTTCGGCCGGCAGCCGCTGGCGTTCGCCTTCTGGCTGACCGCCGAGAAGCCGACGGATGCCAAGGAGGTTTGGGAGGGGGCCGACGGGGCGCTCAGCGCGGCCGACGAACTGTTCTTCGCCTACGCCCTGGACGCCCTGCGGCCACTGCACGACGTGCACCCGACGCTGGTCCGCAAGGCGGCCTTCGAGCGCAACCCGTTCTGCTGGCTGCTGAGTCCCGGCGACTTCTGCGAGACCGACACGCTCGAACTGCCCGACTTCGCCCCGCTGTTCGCCGGCGAGCGGGCGGCGATGCTGGAGTGCCTGCAACCGGTCCTCGCCCAGCGCTGGGTGCGGTCGGAGCGCGGCAAGGGGCAAATCGCCGACTGGCGGCGGATGCGGCACCAGGGCCACGCCGAGCAGGCGACCCTCTCCGCCTTCCTCAAGGCCGCCGACGCGAGCCGCAGGCAGGACCTGGCGCGCTTCGTGCTCAAGGCCGCGACGACGGTGCTGGGCGGCAGCGCCGAGTTGACGCCAAACTATTGGACTGGCGGCCTGCAAGGGTCGGGGCCGCAGCGACTCGCCGACCGCCTCGAGACCCAGCGGATCGCCCTCGCCTTGCCGCGGCAACTGGCCCAGTTGCAGGAGTGGGACCGGGCGGCGCGGCGGGTCGGCTACTTCGACGACGACTACGCCGCGAGCCAACTGTGGAAGGCCGACTGGGAGGCGGCGCGGGGCGACGAGGCCGCCGCCAAGGCCCGCCGCCTGATGGAACAACTCGACCCGCTGCGCGTATAGTACCGACCGACCCGGAGAGACCGCCATGAGCCG
>JANXTD010000180.1 GCA_025352585.1 Fimbriiglobus sp. | reverse complement strand
GCCCCCGGCGCCTTGGCGGCCGAACTGGCCCCGAGGCCGGATCCCCTGGCCGCCCTCCCGGTCCCGCCGCCGGAAGTCCCGTCAACCACCACCGTCACCGACCCGTCGGGCGTCGGCAGGTTCGACTTGGTGAACACGGAGGCGCGAGACTTGTCGAGTACCTTAACGGTGAAATTCTTGAGCCGGTCGCTCAGGTTCGAGTCGGTGCGGTTGTAGACGACCACGGAGTCGATCAGGCAGTCGGCCCCTAAATCGACCTCCCACCAGGGGTCGTTGACTCCCTCGCGGGTGTGCGTCTGGCCGTTGTCGGCGAACGCCCCGGACTTGTTGCCGTCGATGGCCCGCTTGGCGTCGGCACCGTTGGTCGTGCTATGCTGGGTCGCCTTGCCGCCGCGGGCGACGTTCTTACCGTCGGACATCACCTCGACTTCGGCAAGCGGTAGCGTCCGCTGCTTGCCGGGGAGTTCGATGCGGACGTAGCGGCCGGCCACGGCCCCCGTCTTCGGGGCGGCCGCGGCGAGCGCCGGAGGCAGACCGTTGAGCAGCGTCGCGGCCTTCGGGTAGAGGGCGGCGCGCTGGTTGGGGTCGCGAATCTGCGGGACCGCGCTCACGAGGTCGCGTAGGCCCTGCACCGACTTTGAAGCGAGAGCCCACGCCTTGTCGGGGTTGCCGTCGGCCGCGATCAGCGACACGTAGCCGATCTGCCGCATGAGTTGGTTGTTCGCCGAGGTGGCGATCGTTTCGAGTTGGGCGCGGCCGGCGGTGAGGTCGCTAGTGCGGGCCGTCATCAGGCGGGCGAGGTCGTAGGCGACGCTCTCGTCGATCGACGACTTGTCCTGGGCCTTGAGGGCGTCGAGCAGCACGGCGAGTTCGCTCGACTTGGTGTCGGCGGCCAGGCCAGTCACGGCCTCGCGGCGGACCTCGTCGCGGACGTTCGAGCGCGAAAGGAGTTCGCGGTTGATGGCCGTCGTGCGTTGCAGCTTCAAGAGTTGGTCGGTGGTGACGCTCTTGAGGAAGAACTTGGCCCCGGCGGCGGTCGTGAACTGGATCGGCTCGCCCGACTTGATGGCCGCCTGGACAATCGGCTCGAGAACCTTCATCGTCTCGACGCTGACCACGGACACGAACGGATCGGCCGGCTGCTCGTTGGCGACCAGGACGATTTCGACGGCCTCGGGCTGCTTCAAGAAGCTGGCGGCCCGCACCGCCTCGACGCGGACCTTCGGGTGCTTGTCGGCGGCGAGAACCTTGAGCATCTCCAATGCCTGCGGCACGCGGTCGCCCCACACTTGCAGCACGCGCACTGCGGCGGCGCGGGCGAGGGGTTCTTTCGCCGCGAGGTTCGACTTCAGCAGTTCGACATCGACCGTGTCGTGGTACTGGTGCACCCAGAGGGCTTCGAGGTGGTTATGGTCGTAGTTGGGGTCGGCCTTGTCGAGCGCCGCGTCCCACGCCTTGACCGCCGCGATCACGTCGGTGGTGTTCCGCGCACCCAACTCGATCTTGGCCAGGGAGCGGATCTTGTCGTCGGGCGACTTCAGCAGCGTCAGCAGGCTTTCGATCGGCTCGCCGGCCACTTTAGGGGCCTTGACGTTCTGGCTGTTGGCGTGCGTGATGCGGTAGACGCGGCCGTGCTTCTGGTCGCGCGACGGGTCACGCAAGTTGTGCTGCATGTGGCCGATGATGGGGTTCTGCCAATCGACGACGTAGAGCGCCCCGTCGGGGCCGGTCTTCACGTCCACGGGGCGAAAGGTGGGGTCGGTGCTGGTCAGCATCGGCTCCAACTCGGTGCCCTTCACGCTGCCCCCCTCGGTCTCGATCTTGTAGCGCAGCACGCCCAGGAAGCCGATGCAGTTGGTCACGGCGAGGTTTCCGCGGAACTCGTCAGGGAAGTTGGACGAGGTCAGGTACTCGATGCCGCCGCAGGGGCGGGTGCGCTGCTGATAGACCTGCGGGATGCGGCCGTGCTTCTGCGGGTACGGCAAGTAGCCGGAGAACAGCGCGCCGTCGTAGGGGTTCGCGCCCGTGCCGTCGACGACGATGTCGCGGCCCCAGCGGTCGAAGACGTGGCCGTGCGGGTTGGCGAAGCCGTAGGTGACGTAGATGTCGAGCTTCTGGGTCTTCGGCTCGTAGCGGAACACCCCGCCGTTGGACAGCCGCCGCGGCGGGCCGTAGGGCGACTCGACTTGGGACTGGTGGAAGGTGCCTTCCTGGAAGTAAATCGCGCCGCCCGGATCGAGGACGAAACTGTTCGACGTGTGGTGCGTGTCGGCCGTATCGACGCCGTGAATCACCCGCTGGCGGACGTCGGCCACGTCGTCGCCGTTGGTGTCCTTGAGGAACATGATGTCGGGGCCTTGGGCCACCAGGACGCCGCCGTTGGTGAACTCGAAGCCGGTGATGTTGTGCAGGCCGTCGGCGAAGACGGTACACTTGTCGGCCTTGCCGTCGCCGTCGGTGTCTTCGAGGATCAGCAGCTTGTCCGACGCGGGACTCTTCGGCGTCCAGTGCGGGTATGTCGGCCAGGTGGCGACCCAGAGCCGGCCCTTCGTGTCGAACGCCATCTGGTGCGGCTTCGCCAGCACGGGGAACATCTGCTCGTCGGCGAAGAGGTTGACGCGCAAGTCCTTGCCGAGCTTCATCGACGCGATCGCTTGCTCGCCGCTGAGGAACAGGTGCGTGCCGCCCGGCCCCTGCCCCGGCTTGTTGGTGACGACGTTGAGCATCGGCGGCGTGTTGGCGTCATCGACCTGCGCCGGCTGGCCCTTGGCCGCAGCCCAAATCGCCTTGTCGCGGTTGGCGACCATCGCGTCGAGGACTTCGAGTTCGCGCTGGCCGACTTCGTAGTTGGTCTGCCCGGCGACGAACTTCAGGAAGGCCCGGTCCCCGTGGACGGAGTAGCCGTCGGTGGCGCGGTAGCGCTGGAACCAGTACGTGTTTTTGTCAACGACCGCGACGCGGACCTTCTCGTAAATCGGGAGCGGGATCGGCGTCCGGTCGTTCGCGAAAATGCCGTCAGTAAAGAGCTTAGCTAGGAATCTGTAACCGGTTTCGTTGAGGTGAATGCCGTTGATCGTCAGCGGGGTGGTCGCCTTCGAGTACTCGGCCAGCGTCGGGTGGAACAGGTCCACGAACTGTACGCCCTTCGCGGCGGCGACTTCGGCCATTGCGGCGGTGTACAGCGCGAGGTTCTTGTTCGCGGCGACGCCGTCCGGCAGGCGGGCCGACTTGTGGTCCTCGAAGGCGATCGGCGAGAACAGCACGAGCGTCGGCGGCGACTTGCCGTTGTACTTGGGGGCGGCGGTCGTTTTCAGGAACGCCTCGAGGTCGGCGCGGAATTTCGGCAGCCCCTCGGCCCCGGCCCACGACTCGTTGAAGCCGTAAAAGGCGAAGATCGCGTCGGGCTTGGTGCCGGTGTTGGCAAAGCGGTTGGGGTTGGCGTCGGCCGGGTTACCGATGGCGTCGGGCTTCGGGATCGGGGCCGACCCGGAGAGCCATTGCTCCTGGCTGCCGAAGTTCGCGGAGCGCAGCCGCACGGCGACTTCGTCGGCCGAGAAGCCAAGGTTGCGGACGGTCAGGTCGAGTTGGGGGAACTGCGTGGCGAGCATCGCCTCGACCTGGCCGTCGTGGACCATGCGGTCGGCGAGGGTGTTGCCAAGGAAGACGACGTGGTCGCCCTTCTTGAGCGTCAAGCGAACCGGGTCGGCGGCAGGCGCGGCCGTGGCAACGAGCGCTACGCTGAGCGCCGCGAACAGGCGGAACCAACTCTTACGAACTGGAGGCATGAGGTTGACCTTGTGCGGGGGCTAGGAGAGTTCCGGCGGGCGTGCGTTTGGAGTTTACCGGAAGACTCCGGCGAATGCAACGAGCAAGGCGGTGCCGGCGAGCCACTGGCTTCGACGGGAGGTGCCGTCGTATGCTGCTGGTGCCAAAAAAGAGTTTTGCCGCGGAGACGCGGAGAAGACCAAAACTTGAATTTGGTCTTCTCCGCGCCTCTGCGTCTCCGCGGCAAAACTCTTTCGCAATCGTGTCACGCCGCGCGGCGTTCCTCGCGGGCGAGCCACTTTTGCATCCGCGGCAGCGTGTCCGACCACTGCTTGCCGAACCGCTGCGTGCCGAAGGCGTCGTACAGCAGGTCGAGCGTTTCGATGAGGTGACGCACCCGGTCGGCACGCTCTTCGAGCTTCGCTCGGCCGTCCTTGATGTCCTCGGGCGGGTTCGGGAACTTGGCACTGCCGATGCCCAGCGTCTCGGCGTGGATGGCGAGTTCGTACTGGTAGGCGTGCCGCACGAGAGTCAGGCCCAGTTTACGCGGCAACTTACCCGACTGGATCGCCCGCTTCGCCTCGGGCAGCCGGCTCGGGCCTTCGTGGCTGATCGTCTCGTGGCCGGTCTGGCCACGCGGGCACTCCAGCGTGAGCGTCCGGGCGATCATGTACGTGATTTCGCTGTTGTCGGCGACCTTGATCGTGTCCGACTCGCCTTCGCTGTTGAACCACAGCCACATCAGGAACTCGTTGCCGACGAAGTCGCGGCTGCTGTCGTCGGCGATCCACCCGGCCTCCTCGGGCGTCACGTCGGGGATGAACAGCGACAACTTGCAGTCGTCGACGTTGCGCGTCGTCTGGTGCAACTCGGCGAGTGAGTACGCGCGGCGGCCGGCGGTCACGGCTTCGAGCGTGAAGTGGAAAGTCTGGTGGAAGAGGCTGACGAGGCGGTCGATGTGCGTCAGCGAAGTCGCGCCGAACAGTACCTCGTTGGTTAGGCGGTCCCACACGACCGGGATGCACTTGCGGCGCTTGAAGCGGCCGTCCTTGCCCTCCTGTTCGAGCCGGTCCCGCGCGTTCTCCTTGGCCTCGCGCTTCTGGCGGGCGCTCGGCAACCCCGAGTGGTTGCCGGCGGCGAGCGCCTTCAACTCGACGGAGTAGTACGCTTTGAGGAGGTCGGTCGGCAACTTCTCGACATCGACGCGCAGCTCGAACGTCAGCATGTCGTTGACGATGTTCTTGGCGAGTTGGAAGTCCACGTCGAGGACGTGTTCGCCGCCGGTCCAGCCGACCTCGATGCCGTCGGCCGAGGCCAGGCGGTTGCGGCCGGCCTGGAACTCGGCGAGGCGCTCGAGGTGCTCCTCGCCGAAGAGTCGCGGCGCGGGGCCGTCCACGCGGAACCGCAGGAACGACGCGCGGCCGTTGAAAAACGCCATGATCTCGGTGCCTCCTGCACGGAACCCGTCGCTCAGCTCGCGAGTGCGGCCGAGGCCGCCTCGGGGGCGGCTTCGCTGTCCTTGCGGCCCATCTCGTCGTGGACGACCGGGTGCCAGGTCGCGTCCCGGCCGGTCGGGGGGACGTAGTTCTCCCGCGCCCAGCGGCGCAGTTGGAGTTCCTCAATCAGATCGACTTCCGCCGCCGCCAACTTGATCGCCATCGGTCGTCCGCCACAATACGGGGAGGGAGGTTCGGGGCGCACGCCCCGACGCAAGCGAAATCTTAGAAAGTCACATCGTGCCGTCAACGCGACCCTTACGGATCGGCGGCGGCACCCGAAGTTCTACAACGGAAGTGGCCCGACCCCCCGAGACGAACGATGTTAACCCCCGAAGCCATTCGCGCTCACCTCGACAACTTGACGAAGCCGCCCGGCAGTTTGGGCCGGCTCGAAGACCTCGCGGCCCGGCTCGCCCTGATCCAACAAACGCTCAGCCCCGTCACCGAGCCGCGGAGTATCGTCCTGTTCGCGGCCGACCACGGAGTCGTCGCCGAGGGGGTCACGGCGTGGCCGTCGAGCGTGACGACCTTGATGGTGGCGAACATGCTCGCCGGCGGCGCCGCCAGTTGCGTCCTCGCCCGGCAGACGCGCACGGCCATGACGATCGTCGATGTCGGCACCGCCGGCGAACCGGAGTCGCCTCGTCCAGGCTATGTTGTCGCCAAAGTCGGCCGGGGGACGCAAAACCTCTACCGCGAGGCGGCGATGACCGTCGCCGAGTTCGAGCAGGCCGTCGCCATCGGCCGGGCACAAGCCGCGGGGGACTTCGCCGTCGTCGCCGCCGGGGAGATGGGCATCGGCAACACGACGGCCGCCGCGTGCCTGACGGCGCTGCTGACCGGCACCGACCCGGACGATTGCGTCGGCCGCGGGGCCGGGGCCGACGACGCCATCTTCGACCGCAAGCGGCACGTCGTTCGGGTTGCCACGGAGCGGGCGCGGGGCGTGTCCAAGGGGTCGCCGGTCGCCGGGATCGCCGAGGTCTGCGGCTACGAAATCGCGGCGATGGCCGGCTTCTACATGCAAGCCGCCGAAGATGGCCGGACGATCGTCCTCGACGGCTCGATCGCGGCCGCGGCGGCGATGGTCGCCCAATACCTGCGGCCGGGGACGGTCGAAGCGATGGTCGCCGCGCACCGCTCCGCGGAGCCGGGGCACACCGTCGCGCTGGACGCCCTCGGGTTGACGCCGGTCCTCGACGGCTGGGAAATGCGACTCGGCGAGGGGACCGGGGCACTGCTGTTGATGCCGCTGCTCGACGCCGCCGCGGCAATCCTGACGCAGATGGCGACGTTCCAAAATGCCGGGATCGGTGGCCCGTGACGCCCCGCTTCGCCTGGCACTCGCTGCTCACGGCCGTGCAGTTCTTGACCCGCGTCCCCGTCGGCGGCGGCATGAGCAAGGCGGGGGCCGACCCGCGGTTGCTCGCCGCGTCGGTGGTCTGGTTCCCCTTCGTCGGCGGGCTGATCGGGCTGTTCACGGGGTGCGTCGCCCTGGCGGCGCTGCAAGTCTGGCCGCCCCTCGTGGCCGTGCTGCTCGCGCTGTTGGCCGAGGCGCTGTTGACCGGGGCGTTCCACGAAGACGCAGTCGCCGACTGCTGCGACGCCTTCGGCGGAGGCTACAGCCGCGACGACGTGTTGCGCATCATGAAAGACAGCCGCGTCGGCAGCTTCGGGGCGTTGGGCCTCGGGCTGTTCGTCGCGCTGCGGGCCGCCGGGCTTTGCAACTTGCCGGGGGAACTGCTCGTCGCCACGGCGACCGCCGCCGGGGCGCTCGGCCGCTTCGCCGTGCTGCCGCTGATGGCAACCCTGCCGCCAATTGCCAACCGCGAGGGTCTGTCGAAGGATGTCGGCGAGCGAATCACGGGTCCCGTCGTCGCCGCCGGGGCGCTGCTGACTCTGCCGTCGCTGGTTGCCCTGGGGGTGTCGCACCCGGTCAACCTCATCAGCGGCTGTCTCGCCAGTGCCGCCGTCGTGTCACTCTGGGCGCGGTACGTCGTACGGCGAATCGGCGGCGTCACGGGCGATTGCCTCGGGGCGGGCTGCTACTTTACGCAAGTCACGCTGACGCTGGCCGCCGGCGCGAGGTGGTGAGGCGATGACTGGAGTCGTGCTGATCCGTCACCCCGAAGTGGCCGAAGCTTATCGCGGGATTTGCTACGGCCGGTTCGATGTGCCGCTGAGTGAACGCGGCGTCTCGCATATCGCTGACATCGTGGCGTCACTCGATTCGCTGGGGGCCGTGTCCCACTCCGGCGCGGGGCGGGCGAGGATTCTGGCCGAGGCGATTGCGTCGAAGTTCGGCGTCGTCTTGTCGGCCGACGCGCGGCTGGCGGAGCGCGACTTCGGGGCGTGGGAAGGCCGCAGTTGGGACGACATTCACGCCGAGACGGGCGACGCAATGATGGGCATGGTGACC
>JANXTD010000116.1 GCA_025352585.1 Fimbriiglobus sp. | reverse complement strand
GGCGATGACGCTGGACTCGGACCTGGGTGTGGATTCGATCAAGCGGGTCGAGATCCTCAGCGCGTTGCAGGAGCGGTTGCCGCACGCGCCGGTGGTGAAGCCCGAGCACCTCGGCACCTTGCACACGCTGCAAGACATCGCCAGCTTCTTGTCGGGGCCGGATCGCACGACGAAGATGGAGGTTCAGGCGCTCCGCCACCCCCCAAAAACCGATGATGGGTCGGCCCCGTCCAGCGCCGCGGTTAGCCCCGCCGCGAGCCGCCCCATCCCCCCCCTGGACCCGAACCCCGCCCCCGGCGCGGACAGCAAGTTGGGCGACGGCGCGGCGACGGTGCCGCTCAGCGCGATCCGCCGCGAGGTGCCGACGCAGTCGGTGCTGGCGTCGGCGATCCGCGGCCGACCCGGCAGCAGTGGCGACACCGCGCTCTCCGAGGTGGCGAGCGCCCTCGACGCGATGCGCCCCCAGGTCGTGACGGGGGCGATCGAGAACATCGACCGCAGCATCCTCCAACTGGTGAACATCGACCTCGCCAGCGGCCGGCCGGCGCTAGCGCTGGCGGAGGGGGCCGAGTTCTGGGTGGTCGCCCCGCCGGACGACGCCTTCGCCAACGAGGTCGTGGCGCAACTCGCCGCGCAGCACTTCGCCGTGTCGCGCTTCGCCTGGGTCGAGCCGAACGCCGCCAAGCCGGCCGGCACCCCGGCGGCGCTGCTGCTGGTGCCGCCGGCGCAGTCGCACGGGCTGCCGCTCAACCGGCTGGCCTTCCAGTGGCTCCAGTACAGCGGCCCGAAGCTGCGCCAGGCGGCCCGGCAGGGCACCGTGACCCTGGTCGCCTCGGTGGCGCGGCTCGACGGCGAGTTCGGCCTCGGCGAGATCGCGCCGGGCACCGACGCGAGCGCCGGCGGCCTCGCCGGGATCGTCAAGACGGCGAAGCACGAGTGGCCCGAACTCGGCTACAAGGCGCTCGACGTGGCCGCGGCCTACGCCCAGCAGGCCCCCGCCGCCGCGGCCGCCGCGCTGCTCGACGAGTTGATGCTGACCGGCCCCATCGAGGTCGGCGTCGGCGCGCGGCACCGCTGCACGCTCGAACTCGCCCGCACCGCCCGCCGCGCCGTCACCGGCCCGCCGGTGCTCAGTCCCAAGGACGTGGTGCTGGTCACCGGCGGGGCGCGCGGCGTCACCGCGGAGGTCGCCGTGGCGCTCGCGGAGGCGTTCCGCTGCACGCTGGTCCTGACCGGCCGCACGCCGGTCAGCCCCGGACCCGAGCCGGAGTTCCTGCGAGACCTCACCGACGAGTCGGCGATGAAGCGGGCCATTGCCGAGCACCTCGGGGCCGCCGCGACGCCCAAGGCGGTCGGCGAGTTCTACGCCAAGGCGAGCGCCCAGCGCGAGGTCGCCCGCACGGTGGCGCGCGTCCAGCGCGCCGGGTCGAAGGCGGCCTACTACTCGGTCAACGTGTCGAACGGCCGGCAACTCGCCGACCTGATCCACCAGGTGACGGTGAAGTTCGGCCCGGTCACCGGCCTCGTCCACGGGGCGGGGGTTCTGGCCGACCGCCGCATCGACGACCTGACGCCCGAGAGCTTCGACCTCGTCTACAACACCAAGGTCGAGGGGCTGCGCAACGTCCTCGACATCCTGTCGAACCAGGAGCTGAAGGCGCTGATCCTGTTCAGCTCGACGACGGCGCGGTACGGCCGCACGGGGCAGGTCGCCTACGCGGCGGCCAACGAGGTGCTCAACAAGACGGCGCAGGTCGAGGCCCGCAAGCGGCCGGCCACGCGGGTCGTGTCGCTGAACTGGGGCCCGTGGGAGGGCGGCATGGTGACGCCGGGCCTGCGCAAGCTCTTCGAGGGCGAGGGCGTCGGCCTGATCCCGCTCGCCGAGGGGGCGATGTTCGCGGTCCAGGAGCTCTCCGCCGCCGGCCGCGCCGTCGAGGTGATCGCGCTGGGTAAGGCGAACCGCGGCAAGCTGCCGGGGATGTCCACCAACGGCTCCGGCACCGCCCCCGCGCTGCCGCCCGCGCCCCCGCCGGCCAACGGCATGGCCACGCCGGCGACGACCGCCCCGACGCCGGACCTGGGGTTCGTCTTCGAGCGCACCATCGAGATCGCCACGCACCCGATCTTGCGGTCGCACGTGCTGGACCACCACGCGGTGCTGCCGATGGCGGTCCACATCGAGTGGATCGCGCACGCGGCGCTGCACAACAACCCCGGCCTCGTGTTCCACGGCCTGAACCAGTTGCGGGTGACGCGCGGCGTCAAGACCGACGACGGGGCGACGACGGTGCTCAAGGCGTACAGCGGCAAGGCGGTCCGCGACGGCGAACTCTTCGTCGTGGTCGTCGAGCTGCGCGGCCTGCCGCGCAACGGCCGCGAGGTGCCGTTCTCCCGCGCCGAGGTCCTGCTGACGGCGAAGCTGCCCGCCGCCCCGGCCGCCGAGCCGGACCCGTCGATCGCGCCGTACCCGCACACGATCGACGAGGTCTACCGGCACTTCCTGTTCCACGGCCCGGACTTGCAGGCGATCGAGAGCGTCGCCGGGCTGACCGACCTGGCCGTGGTGGCGACCGCCTACCCGGCCGCGCCGCCGAGCGAGTGGTTCACGAACCCGCTGCGGTCGTCGTGGGTCGCCGAGCCGATGGTCCTCGACGCGGCGTTCCAGTTGATGATCCTCTGGAGCCTGGCGCAGCACGGGGCGGCGTCGCTGCCGTGCTTCGTGGGCCGCTACCGGCAGTACCGCCGCTCGTTCCCCGCCGCCCCGGTCAAGGTCGTGATCCGCGTCACGCGCGACAACGGCACCTTCGCCCGCGCCGACATGGACTTCCTCGACGCGGCCGGCGCGGTCGTGGCCCGGCTGCAAGACTTCGAGTGCATGATCGACGCGAACCTGGCCCAGTCGTTCCGCCGGAACACGCTGGCCGCCCGCAAGTAGCCTCAACCCTCACCGCCCGCCCCCGCCCGAGGCGGGGCGTCGGCTTCTCCCCGGAGTCCTGCGAATGCCTGCGGCCGAGCGCGTCGCGATTGTCGGGGTGGCCGCGCGCCTCCCCGGCGCGGGGTCGGACCTCGACCTGTTCTGGGACGACGTCGCCGGCGGCGTTGACGGGGCGCGCGAGGTGCCCGACGGCCGCTGGCTGCTGCCGCCCGAGGTTTGCCGCGACCCCCGGATTGCACACCCCGACAGCATCTACTCGACGCGCGGCTACTACCTCGACCCGTTCGACCTCGACGCGGCCGACGTGGGCCTGCCGCCCGACCTGCTCGCCGGCCTCGACCCCCTGTTTCACCTCGTGCTGGACGTGGGCACCCGCGCCTACCGCAGTGCCGTGACGCGCGACCTCGACCCGCGCCGCGTCGGCGTTGTGCTGGGCAACATCTGCCTGCCGACGGAGAAGGCGT
>JANXTD010000617.1 GCA_025352585.1 Fimbriiglobus sp. | reverse complement strand
CGACTGCGCGAACGGCATGACCACCGCCGCGCGGGCGATGTGGCTGAGCCGCAGCGCGTCGGCGACGAGTAGCGCAGCAACGGCGGCCGCGCACGCCGTCGGCCACGGCGCGCAGCCGGCGAAGCGCCAGGCGACGAAGCTAGCGGCCCCGGCGGCGGCGAGGCCCAGCACGATCGACGGGCGGTCGAGCAGCGGGAACCCTGCCGCGGCGACGACGGCGAAGACACACGCCCAGCGGACTCGCGCGTCGCCGGCGGGCCAGACCTGGGCGACGACCGCGAGCAACAGCGGGCCGGCGAGGACTTCGAGCACCCAGACCCAGCGGTACGGCTGGCCCTGGAACAACAGTCGCGCCTCGAACCCCGCCGCGTACGACGCCAAAATCACCCCCACGGCCGAGACCAGCAGCGCCGACGCCACCAGCGTCGCTGCCGGGGTGCGCGGGTTCAGGCGGGCGAAGGCGACGACGGCGGCCGCGGCGAAGGCGAGGCGCTGGAAGTCGGTCGCGTCCCAGTTGAGCGGCCGCGTGTACGCCATCACGGCGACGACCTGCCCGCGCCAGGTGTCGCCCATCGCCCCGAACAGCGCCGCCGGCAACCCCGGCACCGCCAGCACCGCCAGGCTCAACACGGTCGCCACGGCCACGAGCGCCCAGCCGCGCCGGCCGAGTCGCGCGACCGTGTACGCCCCGCCAATGAGGCCGACCGGCGTGGCGATCAGCGGGTGAATCGCCAGCGCCGCCGCCGTGAGCGCGGCGAAGCCCAGCCACCGGCCGGCGAGCAGGCGTTCCAGCGCGAAGAGTCCCAGCGCCGCGGCGAGCGGGCGGGCCGTCAGGAACGACTCGTTGACGTGCAGGATCGTGCCGTAGCCGCACGGCAGCGGCGTGCAGGCGCACCACAACACCGCCAGCGGCAGAACCTCGGTTGGTCCGAGCAGTCGCCGCAAAAATAGGGTGAAGCCGGCGATCAGCGCGGCGGCCGAGGCGAGGTGGCCGAGGAAGAACGCCCAGTCGACGCCGAAGGCGTTGTACGCCGCCGCGAGGATTTGGGGCGTGAGCGAGTACTGCGACTGCGAGCCGTAGGCGAAGAAGAGGTCGTCGGCGAAGCGGCCGTCGTGGGCGTGGACCGCCTGCGCCGCGTACAGCGGAGAGTCGTGGCGGACACCGACGTAGGGCATCCACGCGGCGTTGCCCAGCAGCGCGAGCGACCACAGGAGCAGCGGGCGCGCGGCGAGTCGGCGCAACAAGTCGCGCGCGGGCATGGCGGGTCTCGGGGCGCGACGGGTGGCGGAACCTATTGCAGCAGCGTCCGGCCCTTGGCGGCGGCCTTCCACTCGCGGCCGGCCTTCTTGGAGATCTCCGTGCGGCGGATGTCGAGCATGATCAGCGTTTCGATCGGCAGGACGTGTTCGCGGAAGCCCTCGTCGGTGACCGCCGTGCCGGCCAGGTTCAGCACCTCGAGCTTGACGGCGTCTTCGAGGGCGTGCAGGCCTTCGTCGGTGACCTGCGTGTTCGCCAGGTCGAGGACGCGCAAGGCGGTCATGCCGTGCAGCACTTCGAGGTCGGCGTCGGTCACGTCGGCGTTGGCCCAGTGGATCGTCACCCACTCCTTCGACTCGCCTAGCTTGGCGGCGTACGTCGATCGCTTCGAGCCGGTCAGGATGAGGGTCTTCGACGGCCCCTTCGCGACGGCGGGCGGCTTGGGGGCCGGCACCTTCTCGGGGACCGGCACCACGTCGGGCACCATCTCCACGTCGGGGACCAGCACTTCGACGGGATTGATGACTGGAGGGTTCGCCGCGCGCTCGGCCGCCTCCTTGGCCGCCCGCTGGGCCTCCTGCTCGGCCGCCTTGGCCTCCATCTCGGCCGCCGCCGCCTGCAACTTCGTGCCGACGATCCCCATCGGCACGACCATGAGCGCGACGCCGGTGAGCTGGAGCAGCATCGGCCTCCACGCCTTGTTGAAGTGGACGATCAGGAAGGCGAACTGCCCGCAGCCGCCGCCGCAGAGCATGGCGAGGCCCCACAGGACATCCTGCTTGAAGCCGACGACCAGGAACCAGATGCCCGCGCAGAGCGCCGGGCCGCCGACCGCCTGGCACTTCTTCGGCTCCGGCTCGGGCTTGGGGCCGTAGCCGGGCGGCTCCTTCTCG
>JANXTD010000083.1 GCA_025352585.1 Fimbriiglobus sp. | reverse complement strand
CGCGAGAAGAAGGTCGTCTGGACCTTCCGCGACTTCAAGACCTTCGGCGACAGCCTCGCCACGGCCGTGGTGTTGGACGTGCCGGGCGTCGTGCGGTAGGCGGACGCCTGAAAACGGATTGGCCGCGGAGACGCAGAGTCGCGGAGAAAGGCAAAACAAGACGATTCACCGCAGAGGGCGCAGAGGGCACCTGAGAAAGGCAAAGGCCGAGAAAGGCACCAAACCGTGCTAAAACCCCTCCGGGGATGGCGTGACGCCGGGGGACAAGGGCGCGGGGGAAACCCACTCCGGTTTTAACTCTCCTCGTTTTGGCCTTTCTCTCGTGCCTTCCTGTGCCCTCTGCGGTGAATCCTCTGTTCTGGTCTTCTCCGCGCCTCTGCGTCTCCGCGGCCAGTGTTTTAGTTCGATCCCCTCCGCCCGCGCCCGCACCTCTTGCCCAACTTGCCGCGGCGCACACTTCTGCCGGTCGTCGCGCTTGTCTGACTGGCACCTTTGAGCGCACCGGCGTAACCGTCGTCAACGGGTGTAAAGGCGCGAGATTTCGCACCCTGCCTGAAACACTTTGCCTACCTAGCTCCCGTGCATGGCGCATCTTAAGGGTAAGCACAACGCACCGAACGCTCGGACTTGCGGCGACCAGGATTGTCGTCGCGGCGGCGGTGAGAGTGTGGAACCCCGGTCTTTCTGGAGATATCGATGTCCATGCGCCAACTGAAAGTGTGTACGCTGACCGCCGTGATGGCGGGCTTCGTCAGCAGCGTGAGCGCCGCCGACGAGAAGGCCCCGATGGCCGCCCCGGCCGCCGCCGCCCCCGTGATGGCCGCCCCGGCCGCCGGCTGCGACGCCCCCTGTGCCCCGGCCGCCGCCCCCGGTTGCGGTGCCGCCGCCGCCCCGGCCGGCAGCTACGTGACGGTCAAGGAGACCGTCTACGTCAACGAGACGGTGCCGGTCACCCGCACCGTGATGAAGCAAGAGCAGCGGACCGAGACGTACACGGCCTACAAGACCGAGAACGTCACGGAAGCCAAGACGGTCACCACGATGGTCAGCCGCCCGGTGACCGAGACCGTCATGGTCACGAGCACCAAGATGGTCAGCCGCCCGGTGACCGAGACCACGATGGTCAACAAGACCGTCACGGAGCGCGTGCCGGTCACGAAGACCGTCACCGTCAACGAGACGAGCTACGTCTCGCAGCAAGTGACCACGATGGTGTCGAAGGTCGTGAAGAACACGACCAACGTCTCCGAGGAAGTGGTCCTCGGGCCGTCGATCCTCGACCGCTTCAAGGCGTTCGGCCACCCCTGCTACTGCCCCTGCCCCCGCACGAAGACGGTCTGCAAGCCGGTCACGACGTGCGAGACGGTGTGCGAGCCGGTCACGAAGTGCGTCAAGGTCGCCGTCTGCACCCCGGTCACCAAAACGATCTGCACCTACGAGTGCGTGACCAAGTGCGTGCAAGTGCCCTGCACCACGACCCGCATCGTCTGCGAGCCGGTCACCTCGACCGTGCCGGTCTGCAAGACCCGGATCGTCTGCGAGCCGGTGACGACGACCGTCAACGTCTGCGTGGCGAAGTGCGTGCCCTACCAGGCGACCCGCACGGTCTGCGTGAGCGTGCCGACCTGCGTGACGGAGATGGTGACGAAGTGCGTCGCCAAGGTCGTCGAGAAGCAAGTGTTTGTCGCCGCCGCCGGCTGCGGTAACGGTGGCGGCTGCGGCACCGGCGACGCCTGCGGGGCCTCGGCCTGCGGCTCCGCCGCGGCGAGCTGCGGCTCGAACGCCTGTGACCCCTGCGCCCGGCCGGCCTTCGGCTCGCGGATCAAGGGGATCTTCGCCGGCATGAAGGGCAAGCTCGGCGGCCTCTGCGGCAAGAACAAGTGTGCCGCGGCCGCCGACTGCGGTTGCGCCGCCCCGGCCGCCGCGGCCTGCAGCACCTGCGGCTAACGACCAACCTGGGACCGGCGGGCGTGACGCCCCCTTGACCCCCGAGAGACCCCGGCTTCGGCCGGGGTTTTTTCGTTGACACTCCGGGCGAGCCGTCGGCGTGAGCCGGGGGTTTCTCGGGACCGCGAATGG
>JANXTD010000052.1 GCA_025352585.1 Fimbriiglobus sp. | reverse complement strand
CTCGAAAAAGGGCGGCCGCTACAAGGGCTTCACGGTGACCGAGGCTCAGGTGACGGACATCGCCACGCGGAAGATGAAGGACCTGAACGCCCGCGACGTGGAGCACGCCGCGCGCATCATCGCCGGGACGGCCCGCAGCATGGGAATCACGATCAGCGGTTGATCGCTAACCCCCGACCGATTCACCCGCACCACCAGCTCGCCTGAGTGGGAGGGGCCGACGGAAGTCGCGCCCCGCTAACGGAGTGTGACGAATGGCAGACGAAGTGAAGGCCCCCGCCCCGGCGACACCCGCTCCGGCAGGCCAAGAGACGATCAGCGCCGCCAAGGCGATCGCCACCGCCGACGACAAGCCGAAGCGCAAGAAGACGCCGGGCAAGTCGCCGCACGTCGGCAAGAAGCTGCGCAACTCGCGCAAGAACACCGAGCAAAAGGTCCGCGCCCTCGCCGTCTTGCCGATCCGGCAGGCGATCACGATGCTCAAGAGCTTCAAGCGGGCCAAGTTCGACGAGACCGTCGAAGTCCACATGAACCTCGGCATCGACTCGACGCAGTCCGACCAGATGGTCCGCGGCAGCGTCGCCTTGCCCAACGGCATCGGCAAGGCGGTCCGCGTGGCCGTGTTCTGCCAGGGCGACAACGTCGCCCGCGCCAAGGCGGCCGGGGCCGACTTCGTCGGCGGGACCGACCTCGTCGAGAAGGTGCAAAAGGAAGGCTTCCTCGACTTCGACGTGGCCATCGCCTCGCAAGACATGATGGGCCTCGTGTCGCGGCTCGGTAAGATCCTCGGGCCGCGCGGCCTGATGCCGACGCCCAAGGCCGGGACCGTGGTCGCCGCCGGGGCCGATGTCGGGGCCGCGGTTCGCGAGTTCAAGGCGGGCAAGGTCGAGTACCGCTCGGACAAGACCGGCCAGATCCACGCCGGCGTCGGCAAGCTGTCGTTCGACGACGCCAAGCTCGTCGAGAACATCACGACCTTCGTCGAGACGGTCCGCGCCGCCAAGCCCAGCGGCATCCGCGGCAACTTCATCAACGGCATCGTCATCTCGGCCACGATGATGCCCGGCGTGCGCATGTCGGTGTAACTGGCCAACAACCTTCCGGCTCCGGCCAGCTTCCCCCACACACCACCGCCCCCGTCTCGAACTGGGCGCCCGAACAAGGATTCGACGCGATGAGTAAGAAGATCAAGGCCCTCGAGTTGACCGCCCTGCGGGACTCGATCGGCACCACCAAGGATTACGTGATCCTCGAGCCGGTCAAGCTCGACGCCGCGGCCGACTACGAGTTCCGCCGCACGCTGCGCGAGAAGAAGATTCGCGTGCTGATGGTGAAGAACAGCTACGCCAAGAAGGTGTTCGGCGAGTTGAAGCTGAACGCCGGCGATGTCTGGAGTTCCACCACGCTGCTCTGCTTCGGCGGCTCCAGCATGAAGGAACTGTCGAACACCGTTGACACGGCCGTCAAGGCGTCGAAGAAGGACGCCAAGGCCGCCGAGAAGTTCAAGGTCAAGACGGCCGTCTCCGACGGACTGCCGGTGACTTTGGACGCGGCCAAGAAGATGCCGACGCGTGAAGAGGCGATCGGCAACGTCCTCGGCTGTGTGCTCGCCCCTGGGGCGAACCTGCTCGCGGCGATCCTCGGGGCCGGTGCCACGATGATGTCCGTCGTCAAGACGATCGAAGAGAACGCCGAGAAGGCCGCGAAGGAAGTCCCCGCAGCCGCCGAGGCTCCCGCCGCGCCGGACGCCACCCCGGCTGCGTAACGATTCCACGAAACTACCGGCTGGCGACTCGTGTCGCCGGCCCTTGAACCTGGCTATTACGCTTCGTCGCCGGACGCTTCACCGGCTGAAAAGCAACTTTTGAAAGGGACCGATACCATGAGCGCGATTGCCGAACTGGGCGACAAGCTGTCGAAACTGACCCTCGCCGAAGCCGTCGAACTGACCGGCTACATGAAAGAGACCTACAAGATCGAGCCGGCCGCGGGCGGCGGCGGCGGCGGTGGCCCGGCCGTGGCAGCCGTCGCGGCGGCCCCGGTCGCCGAGCCGACCGAGTTCAACGTCATCCTGACCGGCTTCGACGCCGCGAAGAAGATCGGCGTGATCAAAGTCGTGCGCGAGATCACCGGCCTGGGCCTCGGCGAAGCCAAGGCGGCCGTCGAAGGCTTCCCGAAGGAAATCAAGTCGAGCGTCGATCGCAAGCTGGCCGAGGAGTTGAAGGCCAAAGTGGAAAAAGAAGGCGGCAAGGTCGAAATCAAGCCCGTCTAGTCGAAATCGACGAAAAATTACCCAGGGTGGGTGGCCAAGCCACTCCGCCCTGGGTATATTGTTGTTGATCGATGAATTTCCAGGGAATTCGAGTCGAACCGTCCCGTTGAAGTGCCGCCATCATTTTGGCGGGGCTTCGCGTCCGGTTCGCCTACCGCTGTTGCCCTTTGGTATCCTGGCCCACTGTCACCGTCTCGCCCGCCGCAACGACGCGCGGCCGACCCTCGACAGTGGTGCCACAACTCGGAGCGCACTTGTCCCC
>JANXTD010000047.1 GCA_025352585.1 Fimbriiglobus sp. | reverse complement strand
CACTCGGCGAAGCCGATCGCGTCGGGGACCGCCAGCCCGGCGTCGGCGAAGCGCTTCTTCAGGTCCGGCAGCGTGCCGCCGCCATTGACGTACTCGTCGATCTCGCCGATCCACGGCTCGATCGCGTCGTAACCGGCCTTGTTCGCGATGTCGATGAGTTCGACGATCGGGCGGGATTTGCCCTCCGCGTTGCGGACGGTGCTGGTGTTCAGGCACAGCCCGAAGCCCGCCGGCTTCGGCTCCACGGCGACGGCGTCACCCGCCGTCGCAGCGAGCGCGGCGGCGGCGGTGCCCAGGAGCAGTTCGCGGCGGGTCGGGGTCGCAAGCATCGGACGCCTCGGGGAAACGCGAATCGCCGGGGGCGGCCCCGGCGACGTGGTCACGGCACTCTCAGTGTGCGCTTACTTCTCCGACTTGTCCGCCTTCTTCTCGGCCGGCTTCTCCTTCGGCTTGTCGGCAGGTTTCTCGACCGGCTTCACGTCGGGCTTGTCAGCCTTTGCGGCCTTCGTGTGGACGAACAGGAAGAAGCCGTTCTCCTTCGTGGACTCGAACTTCGTCGGCCGGGTGCCCGACATTGGGCTGTAGCACAGCGTGAACTTGTCGCCGTCCACCTTGACGATGCCGGGGGCCTTCGAGCCCTTCAGGCCTTCGGGCAGAGTGATCTCCATGTCGATGGCGACCGGGTCCTTCGAGTCGTCGAGCTTGTAGCTGAACTCGAAGTCCATGCCGCCGGCCTTGAGGCTCATCTTGTCCTTCGTGATGGTCACGATGTCCTTGCCCAGGTCGGGGCCGGACTTCTCGCCGGCCTTCGTGCCCTCGCTGAGCTTCCAGTCGCCGAGCAGTTTCGAGGCGTCGAACTTCGGGGCCTTGTCGCCCTTCTCGGGCTTGACTTCGGGCTTCGTCCCCGGCTTGTCCGACTTGTCGCCCTTCGCCTCAGGCTTCTCCGTCTTGTCGGGCTTCGTCTCGGGCTTCTTGTCGTCGGCGATCACCAGCGCGGGGGCGGCCATCAGCAGGGCGAGTGTCAAGGAACGGAGCATCGCAAACATCCTCATCGGTTTCAGGGGGTGACGCAAAAGCCGGCGACGCCGTTCTAGCGGGCTACTAGCGCGGCGGACAGTCTCGCCCGGCTGCAACCTCCGGGCCAACGGACACGCCCGCCGGGGATTCACGCCGGCTTGCGCACGCGCAGGATGACCGACGGGTTGATCGCCTCGAAGCGCAGGCTCTCCAACTGCTCGACGCCGCGGGCCAGGTTCATCAGCAGCACGTCCACCGGCGGGGCCAGCCGCTTCAACACCTGGTAAGTCGCGGTGATCATCTCCAGCGTCCCGACGTTGACGACCAGCCGGCCGCCGGGCCGCAACGCCGCGTAAGAACTCTCCAGCAGCCGGGCGACCTCGCCGCCGTTGCCGCCGACGAACACGGCGTCCGGCGCGGGCAGTCCGGTGAAGACCTCCGGGGCGCGGCCGAACACCGGCTTGACGTTGGCCACGCCGAACTGCTCGGCATTGGCGACGATCAGGTGGTAGTCGGCGGCGTCTTGCTCGATGGCGTACACCGTACCGGGGTGCGTGAGCTGGGCCATTTCGATGGCGACCGACCCCGACCCCGCGCCCACGTCCCAGGCCACGTCGCCGACTTGCAGGTCGAGTTGCGCCAGGGCCACCGCCCGCACTTCCGACTGCGTAATCAGTCCGTTCTTGGGCCGCGACTGCGCGAACACCTCGTCGGGGTTGCCGAACCGGGCGAGCTTCGAGGTCTTCCGCGGCGCGTCGGGCGTGTTCGGCTTGCGCCGCAGGATCATGATGTTCAGCGGGTCGAAGCGCAAGTCTTGGATCTCGGAGAGGTCGCCCTGGGTGACGCGCTCGTCGCGGCCGCCGAGGTTCTCGCAGACCGCCGCGCGGAAGTAGTCGATGCCGCGGGCCAGGAGTTCGCGGGCCACCCGGCTCGGCGGCGACTCGTCGCTGGTGAACAGCCCGACCGTCTCCGCGCCGCGAATCTTGTCGATCACCTGGTCGAGCGTGCGGGCTGACAGGTCGGTCAGGTACGCCTCTTCCCAGCTCACCTTGAGCCGCGCGAAGGCGAGTTGCATCGACGAGACGTGCGGGACGACCTCGAACGAGTCGGCCCCGACCTTGTCGCACAGGTAGCGGGCGGTGCCGTAAAACAGGGGGTCGCCGACGGCCGCGACGACTTGCCGCTTGACCCCAAGTCCGGCCCGCAGCCGCTCGGCGACCTCGGGCAGGTCGGTGCCGACGCGGACGCGCTCGGCGGTCAGCTCGGGCAGCAGCCGCAGGGCCGCGTCGGAGCCGAAGACGACTTCGGCGGCCAGCAGCGCCTCGCGGCTCCGCACGGTCAGCCCGGCGAGGCCGTCCGGCCCCACGCCCACGATCGGAATTTTCGCGCTCACTCGGCACCTCGGCTCGGTTGGGGACGGGACGGCGGTCATTGTAGGTCGCGCCGGCCCAGGTACTACGCGCGGCGCATTCGGCATGGCGACGGCGGCCGGCCGCGGCTATGATTTGGGCTGCCGCTCCCCCGTAGTCCCCCCGCCCCCGTACGAGAGGTTCCCCATGCCGAACCGATGGCTCGCGGTCGCCCTGGCCGCCCTGGTGACGACCGGCGTCGCCCCGGCCGCCCCGCAGGAGAAGCCCGAGAAGCCGGCCAAGGAGGCCCCGAAGGCCGACGCCCCCGGCGACGACGCGCTCAAGGAGGCCGCGCTGAAGCTCAACGCGCTCACCAGCGAAGACGCCATGAAGGCCAAGCTCACGGAGCTGTACAAGGACAAGGAGTCCGCCAGGCGACTCGTGAAGGTCGCCGCCAAGGCGCTCAAGGACGGCGGCGCGAAGGAGCCGCCCTTCAAGTACAACGCCGGCATCGTCCTGGGCAACCTCGCCATCCTCGTCAAGGACTGGGAGGCCGCCGAGGGCTTCTACACCTTCTGCTTCGACAACGCCGAGAAGTTGCAGAGCGGCAAGAAGATGCTCGAGTCGTACAAGGTTCTCGTCGAGGTGCTCAACGAGCGCAAGAAGTTCGACAAGGCCGAGGAATTGACGAAGCGCGTGCTCGACGGCGGCGGCAAGGAAGCCGAGGAGCAGCAGGGCGCGATCATGGAGAAGCTGATCCTGACGCTGGCCAAGGGCGGCAACACCGACGAGGCGATCGACAAGGTCGACAGCCTTATCGCCGCGATGGACGGCGACAAGGAGCGCAAGGACAAGTACCAGTGGTACCTGATCAAGCTCAAGGCCGAGGTGTACCGCGAGGGCGACAAGCTCGACGAGGCGATCGCCCAGTACCTCGAGGCGATCACCAAGGTCCGCGCCGCCAAGGCGTTCAAGAAGGCCGAGCGCGAGGCCAAGGCCCGCGTCATGGAGTACACGCTCAGTGGCATCTACGTCGATAACAAACAAGTCGACAAGTCGATCGCGTTGCTCGAGAAGTTGATGAAGGCTAACCCCGAGAGTAGCACGTTCTACAACGACCTCGGTTACATCCTGGCCGACAACGGCCAGCGGCTCGAAGAAGCGGAGACCATGGTCCGCAAGGCGATGACCCTCGACGCCGAGCTACGCAAGAAGCTCCTCGACGACGGCGCGATCACCGAGGACATCGCCAAGCTGGAGAACTCCGCCTACCTCGACAGCCTGGGCTGGGTGCTGTTCAAGCGCGGCAAGTACGAGGAGGCCTACAAGTACCTCGACAAGGCCAGCCAGGACCCCGACGAGGGCAACCACATCGAAATTTGGGACCACGTCGCCGACTGCCTCGTCAAGCTCGACAAGAAGAAGGAAGCGGTCGCCGTCTGGGCCAAGGCGCTGAAGCTCGAAGACGCCTCGAAGCGCGACATCGACCGCCGCAAGAAGGTCGAGGCCAAGCTGAAGGCCGCCCAGGCAGAACTCGCCAAGTAGCCGTCACGTCCAGGGCCGGCCGGGGCCAAGAACCCCGGCCGTTTTTCGTTGCTCCTCAGTCAAGAAATCATTAACGGCCAGCCCGTCGCGGTCCACGCCGAGGCGGGCGCGACCGGCGTCGCGCTGCTGTTGCACGACGGCGACGCAGGCGATTGGGTGGCGCGCCTGACGGCCCGTGGACTCGCCGTCGTCGAAGTCGCCCGGCCCGCCGATGTCTGGCGGACGCCCGACGCCGAGGCGTGGGTCGCCGCGGCGGTCAACGCGTGGGCGCTCGCGCGGTGGGCGGTGCCGCACGCCGCGCTCGTCGGGGTCGGCGTCGCTGGGCACGCCGCGTTGCGGCTCGCCTTCCGCCAGGCCGGCCGCTTCCCCGTCGTCGCCACCGAGAACGCCGCCGTCGATCTGCACGACGCCCACGGCATCGGCACGCCGCTCGACGAACTTTACGACAGCCGCGAGGCGTGCCGCCAGGACTCGGCGTTGCTGGCGATTCGCCCCTTCCGCACGCCCCCGCACGTCGCCTTCGCCTGCCGGCCGGGGCACGCCCACTACCGTGGCAACGACCGCCTCCACGAGAAGCTCAACGCCGTCGGCGTCGCGCACCAGTTCGTGACTGCCGGCGACTTCGCCGAACTGCTAGCGACGTTCGTCGCCGAGGCGCTCCGGCAGCAGTCACGGCGGCTGGTGTAGCCGCCGCGGCAGGATCACGACGCCCTCCTCGCGCACCGTCGCCGGGTCCGCGCCGCCGGTGACCGCCTCGGCGAAGCCTTCGCGGAACGCAATCGCCGTCAGCAGGCACAGGAAGGCGTCGAGGCCGTCGGGGTCGTTGCCCGCACTGCGGTAGTCGAGGACAAACCGTTGCACGGGCACCGCAATCGTCAGCGTCACGCCACGGCGTTGCAAGTATTCCAGGCCCAACGCCACGACTTCGGCCGGCGTCGATTTTCGCGTCGCCCCCACGACACGCGCGACCCCGGCGGCGTACGTCTCGACGAGGTGTTGTCCGTCGTCAGCACCGTCGGCCGTCACGGCATGGCGGTAGCCGGCGCCCCGCAGTCGCTCGACGAGGGCGACGCCGGCGAGGGTCATGTTGAACACGTTCGGCGGCACGTATTTCAGCGGCGGCGCGGCTCGCAACGCGGCGTCGGTCGCCCTCGACTTCCAAAGCCGCGAGCTTTTCCAGCCGTCGAAGTTGCGCAAGCCGGTCATCGCGCCGCCCGCGCCAGGGCCGTCGAACGCGAGCGGGAGCCGGCCGGTCACGAAGCGAACGAAGTCCGCACGCGTCACGAACGGCGCGGCCCCGACGGCGGCGGCGAACTCGGGGTCGGTCAGCAGTTCGCAAGGCACGCCGAAGGGGAAGTCGAACGCGGCGATACGAAGTGCGGGGTCGGGGCTGAGCGAGTCGGTCAACTCGGGGATCGTCCAGCCGGGCCGCCGCCGCATCCACGCGACGGAGTGGCCGGCGTTGCTGACGAGTCGCGCGTTGCGGCCTGTGTCTTCGACCGAATACTCGCGGACGCCGCGACGGAGCGCCTCGATGGCGACCGTCTTCTTGGCCTGGTCGCCGGCTCGCAACGACGCGCCGAAGTCGCAGCCGAGGACGAGTTCCATCGTCACGCGGTCGCCGGCCGGGCCTTCAGGATCGCCTCAATCTGTTCGAGCAACTTCGGCAATTCGACGGGCTTCGTGTGGTAGTCGGTGCAGCCGGCGGCGATCGCCCGCTCCTTGTCGCCGGCAAGCGCGTGGGCGGTCAGCGCGATCACCGGCACGTCTTTGGTCTCCGCGTCGGCCTTAACCTGGCGGGTCGCCTCCCAGCCGTCGAGTTCGGGCAGGTTCATGTCCATGAGGATCAGGTCCGGCTTCTCGCTCTTGGCCATCGCCACGCCTTGCAGGCCGTCCACCGCCATGACGATGTCGAAGCCGCGGCGCTTGAGGCGGCGCGACAGGGCGTCCCGGTTCTCCTCGTTGTCCTCGACGATCAGAATCCGTGGCATTCTTACCCTCCCGTTCAGGCGGTGTTACCGGACTGCGTCGCATCGTAAATCTTGCGGCCGTCGGCCGGCGCGGCGGCCGGCGACTGGCGGGCGTGGACGGCGACCAGCCGGCGGACCTCCTGCAAGATGTCCTCCTGGCCCTGGGCACCCTTGCGTAGCACCTTCTCGACGTGGCCGTTGAGCCGATCGCGCTCCTCGGTCGTCAACTCCTTGGCGGTCAGTACTACGACCGGCACGTCGGCCCACTCGGGGTTCTTGCGCATCTCCTCGAGGAACTCGAAGCCGTCCATCTCGGGCATCGTCAAGTCCAGAATCACCGCCGCCGGCTTGACCTCGGCGAGCCGTTGCAGGGCGACGCGGCCGTTGTTCGCCTCGGCGACCTGCCAGCCGCCGTGGGCGAGTGCCCGGTGGACCGCCTCGCGGGTGTCGTCGTCGTCCTCGACCACCAGCACCGGCCCGGCCGCGGACTTCGCCCGATACTTGTTGAGCACCGACACCAGGCGGTCGCGGTCCACGGGCTTCGTGAGGTAGTCCGACGCGCCGAGGGCGTAGCCCAGGTTGCGGTCGTCCACCATGGTATGCATGACCACCGGCACGTCGTCCAACGTCGGGTCGGCTTTGAGCGCACTCAACACCGCCCAGCCGTCCATCTTGGGCATCATCACGTCGAGGACGATGAGGTCCGGCCGCTCGGCCGCCGCCGCCTCCAGGCCGGCCTTGCCGTCGGGGGCGGTGCGGACGCGGTAGCCCTCCTTCGCCAGCACGCGGCTGAGGATCTCGCGCACCGTCGGGTCGTCGTCGACGATGAGCACTGTCAGCCCGCCGGCCTTCCCCTCGACCGCCGGCAGGGCGATGTCGGCCATCGACTCGGTGGGCGTCGGCGCGACCTCGGCCGGCAGCCAGACGGTGAACGTAGTGCCCTTCCCGGCTTCGCTGGCCACGTCGATGTGGCCCCCCATCAGCTCGCAGAAGCGCTTCACGATCGTCAGCCCCAACCCGGTGCCGCCAAACTTGCGCGTCGTCGAGGCGTCGGCCTGCGTGAACGGCTGGAACAGCCTGTCGATCTGCTCCGCCGTCATGCCGATGCCGGTGTCGGCGACGCGGATCTCGACGCCTGGCTTGCCGCCCTCGGGGTGGCGGGTGACCTTGAGCATGATCGTACCGTTCTCGGTGAACTTCGAGGCGTTCGAGAGCAGGTTGAAGAGGATCTGCCGCACCTTGGTCTGGTCGGCGTGCATGCCGCCGGTGTCCGCGGCGAGGTCGAGGGTCAGGGCGTTGTGCCGCTTCTCGAACAGCGGCCGCGAAGTCGCCGCCACGTCGTTGACCACTTCTTTGAGGTCGAAGGTTTCGAGATACAGGTCCATTTTGCCGGCCTCGATCTTCGACAGGTCGAGGATGTTGTTGATGAGGCCGAGCAAGTGCCGGCCGGCGGAGCGAATCTTTTCGAGGTCGGGCAGGAACGATTCGAGGCCCTGGTCCTCGGCCTCCTCCTGGAGGAGTTCGCTGTACAGGATCACGGCGTTGAGCGGAGTGCGCAACTCGTGGCTCATGTTGGCGAGGAAGGTACTCTTGGCCTGGTTCGCCGCCTCCGCCGCCGCGGTGGCGAGCCGCAAATCCTCTTCTGCACGCTTGCGGGCGGTGATGTTGTTGAACGACACGACGGCACCGATCGACTCGCCGTCGTCGCGCATCGGGGCGGAGGCGTATTCGACGGGGAACGACGTGCCGTCTTTACGCCAGAACACCTCGGTATCGATGCGCACGCTGCGCCGGCGGGCCTTCAGCCCCTGATAAATCGGGCACTCGGTCGCCGGGTAAGGGGTGCCGTCGGGGTGCGTGTGGTGGGCGAGTTCGTGGAGATTCTTGCCCAGCAGTTCGGCCGGCTCGTGGCCGAGCATTCGCGCCCCGGCGGTGTTGACGAAGGTGCAGTGGCCGTCGGGATCGACGCCGTAAATCCCCTCGGCGGTCGATTCGAGGATCATCCGCGTGAAGCGTGCGGCTTCGAGCGCGCTTTCCTCCTCGGCCTGGCGTCGGGTGAGGTCGCGGCGAATCAGTAGGAACGCGGTGACGAGGACCGCCGCGGCGAGCAGGCTAGCGACGGCGAACGCGATGTTAGTGCGGCGGTAGCTGACTTGCGTCTCCGCGGAGCGGGCGGCGAGAAGCCCGCGTTCCTCCGACTCCATCAAGGCGACGGCGTCCCGCACGACGCTCATCGCCTGCCGGCCCTGAGCGACGCGACTGACATCAATCGGAGCCTGGCTTTCCCGCCTCGCGACGTTCTCGTCCATCAGCCGGAACTTCACGGCGATGGCCTCGCGAAGCGTCGAAACGCGCGCTTGTTGCGACGGGTTGTCGGCCGTCAGTTCCCCGACCGCGTCGAGTTGCTTGGCAGCCTCCGCCGAGGCGGCGCGGTACGAGTCGCGGAGCGACCCGTCGCCGCCGATCAGGTAACCGCGCTGGTTCGACTCGGCCTCCAGCACGGTGGCGTAGATGTCGCCCAGGCCGTGGAGCACCTGGTGGGTGTGATCGACCCAGCCGGCGTCGTCGTAGAGTTGCCGGGTGTTGCGGTGGGCAACCAGCGCGTTCAGCGCCAGGACACCCAACGCGACGGCCAGACCCACCCAGGCCGCGCCGGCGATCAGTTTGCGGATGGCGGTCACGATTTACCTCTGATGGCCTTCATCTTCGCCTTGCGACCCAGACTCGGCGGGATGCCGCCGACACCATTCGGCTTCGCGACCGCCGCTTGCGGAACCTCCGCGGGCAGTGGCACGTCGGTGACGTGCCGCAGTTGCGTGCGACTCTGGCGGAACGAAGTCGTCACGTAACTGGCCCCGGCCTTGCGCATCTTGACCAGCAGCCGGTCGTAACTGCGCTCCGGCCCCCACCAGCCGATGACGATCTTCAGCGTGGGAAACTTCTTGCGGAGTTGCCGGCACAGGTACGCCGCCTGGCTCAGCCCGCCCGGCGGCAGCACCGAGAGGAACACCGCCTCGGGCTTCAAAAGCTCGACGCGCTCGAGAACCTCCGACGGCAGCGACTTCGCCGTCAGCGCCTCGACGCGGACGCCGTCCGGGCCGAGCAGCGCGGCGAGCATGTCGAGCGTCGGTTCCTCGGCGGGGTGGTGCGCCGGGCAAGCGACGACCACGGCGACCGGCTCTACGGCCGGCAGCCCCTGCTTGGCCACGACCGCGGCGATAATCTCGCGGGTCGCGGTCAGGACGAACTCTTCGCCGTCCGGGGTGAGCGCCCCCTGCTCGCGGTCGCGGCGGGCGATCACCATCGCCGGCACGATCATGTCGTCGAACACGCCCTCGAGGCCTTGCAACGCCGCGTACTCCTGCGCCCGCTCCCCCGCCTCGCGCTTGTCCCGCGCGAACAGCCGCTGGTACAGCCGCGCTGGGGGCGGCAAGGCCTGGGCGTTCCCGAGGAGCAGCGTCAAGAAGCCGAGTCGCGGGACGTACTGTCCCAGGACGACGAGGCAGACGGTCAGCGGCGTCGCCAGCAGTAAGCCGATCGGCCCCCAGACCCAGGCCCAGAAGGCCGCCGCGACCAGCAGCGCGATCGGCGAGACGCCGGTGCCGTGGCCAAACACGATCGGCTCGACGACGTTGGCGGTGATCAGGTCGAGCGTGACGAAGAAGGCGAACACCTCCAGCGGCTGCGCCCAGTCGGGGGCGGTGGCGAAGCTCAGCAGGATCGGGAACGACGCGGCGGCCCAGGTCCCCAGGAACGGGATGAAGCGCAGCATCGCTGCGAGGAAGCCCCAGAGGAAGCCGTACGGCACCCCCAGCAGCCACAGCCCGGCGGCGAACAGCACCCCGAAGACGATATTCACCGCCAGCACCGAGAGCAGGTAGCGGCCGACCCGCCCGGTCGCATCGCCCATCGCGCGGGTCGTACTCGACAGCCGGCTCTGCCCGACGAGACCGATGAGCCGGTCGCGCAGATCCTCGTGGTTCATCAGCATGAAGATCACGAGGATCACCACGAGGCCGGCCGTGGCGAGCGGCTCGAGAACCGGCAGCACCGAGTCGGCGATCCGCGAGAACCCCGACTCCTTCGGCTGCGAAAGCACGACGGGCACCACCGGCACTGCCGGCTTCGCGGTGTCGCTCGGCGTGGCCTCCGGGGTCGGCCCGACCGGCCCTTCGGTCAGGTCATGGAACATCTTGAGGAGTTCGGTGAACGTCCCCTTGCCGGTGCCGCGGAGGCCGTCGATCTTGGTGCGGATGTTCTTCTCGTGCTTCGTGATGTCCTGCGCCAGCCCCTGGATTTGCAGCGCGACGACGTACCCGACCCCGCCCATGACCGAGAACGTAAGCAGGGCGGTGGCGATGACGGCGTAGACGCGCTTCAGGCCGAGCCGCTGCTGCAAGGCCGCGACGACCGGCGAGAGGACGAACGTCAGCAGTAGCGCCAGCGCGAGCGGCACGATGACCGGCTTGGCGACGATCAGCACGCCGGTAACGATCACCGCCCCGACCGCGACGGCGGGGAGCGAGCGGTGCCAGGCGGGGGCGCGGGTCGTCATGTCGTGCGAGTCCCAGGGCGGCGAAACCGTAACGGGCTTTCCACCAAGAAATGTTGCAATCGGCGTGCCGTCCGGAGTCTCGTGTCAGCGGCGGATGCGGTTGCCGACGACGAAGCCGAGCAGTCCCGTCAGCGAGATGCCGAAGAGCGCCTGGATGCCCGTCAGGAAGTGGACGAACTGGTCGCGCGGTTGGAGGGCCACCACCGGCGACCCCGAGGTGGTCAGCGCGAGCAGGCTAAAGATCGCCAGGTCCGACGGGTCGGCGGTGACCTGCCGCACCTCGACGCCGTCCGGCCCCGTCCCGACGCGGACGACGCTTTGCGTGACGCCGTAGAGCACGGCGAAGCCGACGAAGACCGCGGCGAGCGCGCCCAGCACCCGGCCGACGCTCTCGCCGTAGTCGCACAGCCACTCGATGCCCTGGTCGCCCGCCGCGGCCCCGGCCGCCTTGAGCGCGGCGACGGGCCGGCGCTGCGCCCAGCGGTGCTTGGCCGCGCGCCAGGCGTGTCGCTTCTCCATGCGGCGGCGACGCAGGTACGCCCAACTCGCCGCGGCGGTGTCGCCCAGGGCGATGAAGACGCGCTCGAGCGTGAGGTAGCCGCCCCGCGCCGCCTCGATGTCGCCGCCGATCTCCTCGCCGAGGCGCTCGCCGAACTGCCGCCACTCGAGGCGCGCGCCGTCGAGCTGTGCCCCGGCGAGTCGCACGCCTTCGAGGGCGACGGCGGTGAGGTCGAGGCCGTCGAGGCGGGCGTGCTGGAGGTTGGCCCCGCGGAAGTCGGCCCCGACGACGTGCGCCCCCCGCAAGTCGGCCCGCGACAGGTCGGCCGCCCGGAAGTCGGCGCGGGTCAGGTTGGCCCCGCGCAGGTCGGCCCCGCGGAAGTCGGCCCCGCACGCCGACGCCTCGGTCAAGACCGCGCGGCGGAAGTCGGCGCGGCCGCACTCGGCCCCGGTGAGGTCGGCCCCCCAGAGGTCCGCGCGCGGGAACTTGGCCTGCTCGCACGTCGCGTCGCGCAGGTCGGCGAAGCGCAACTTGGCCCCGGCGAAGCAGGCCTCCTCGCACAGCGCCTTGCCGAGGTTGGCTTTGCTCAAGTCGGCCCCGGTCAGGTCGGTCGCCGCCAACTCGGCCCCGCCCAGGTTGGCCGTCGCCAAAATCGCCCGGCCCAGCCGCGACCCGCCGAGGTCGGCCCCGCGCAAGTCCGCGCCTTCGAGGTCGGCCCGCCGCAGGTCGGCCCGTCGCGCCTTGGCCCCCGCCAGGTCGGCCGACGGCATCCGCGCCCCCGGCAACGCCACGTCGTCGAGGATGGCCCCGACGCCGGCAACCGCGCCGAGCACCAGTCGCCGGTCGGGCGTCAGGGCTTGGAGCATCGCCAGGACCGTGGCCGCACGTTCGGCCGGAGTCGCCACGGCGAGCGATGCCAGGGCGTCGGCGTGTGCGGCGGGGCGTTCGGCTGCTTGCATGGTGTGTCCGGAGTCGTCCCGCGGCGCGAAGGTGGCCCGATACGTTCACGCAAGTGGCGTGCCGCTTAGGAACTACTTGCCGATGCAAAAGCGCGAGAAGATGCGGTCGAGCAGGTCGTTGGTGTAGACGGCCCCGGCCATCGCGCCGACTTCGTCGAGCGCCTCCCGGAGCGCCAGAGCGAGCAGCTCGAGCGGGTCCGACTCGCGGGCGTGCTCGTGGGCGCGACGCAGGGCTTCGAGCCCCCGGCCGACGTGTACTCGGCAGCGGCTCTGACTCGGCGCGAGCGGGGCTTGCGACAGCCGGCCGACGGCGACTCGGAGGTGGAGTAACAGGCTATCGAGTCCGCCGGCGTCCAAGAGGGTCACCGTCACGTCGGCCCGCAAGGACGGCGCGAGGTCGGACTTCGTGCGGACCGTCAGCACCTCGGCCGCGTGGGGGAACCGCGCGGGCGGCACCTCCGGCGCGTCGGCCGGGACGCAGTGTAGCACCAAGTCGGCCCGCAACTTTTGCCCGTCGCTGAGGAGTTGCGACTGAGCCTCGATGTCGTCGCGGGCGGCCTCGTGGCCGGCCGTGTCGATCAGCTCGACGGCCACGCCGGCAACACTCAAGTTTGCCGTCAGGTAGTCGCGGGTCGTGCCGGCGACGGGGCTGACGAGCGCGGCCGACTCGCCCAGCAGTGCGTTGAAAAGACTACTCTTGCCGGCGTTCGGTGCCCCGACGAGCACCACGCGCAACGCATCGTCACTGCGGGAGCGGGCTTCGAGTTGCCGGCGCAGGTTGACGAGGTGGGCGATGCCGCGGGACACGCGCGTCATCACGTCGGCGGCCGTGACGAACTCGATGTCCTCGCCGACGAAGTCGAGGCCGGCCTCCACGTCGGCGACGAGGTTGAGCAAGTCTTCGCGCAACGCTTGCAACGGCAGCGTCACTCCGCCGGCGAGTTGCGTGAGCGCGTGGCCCAAGTCGGCCGGCGTGCGGGCGTCGATGACGGCCAGCACCGCCTCGGCCTGCGGCAGATCCTTCTTGCCGGCGAGGAAGGCCCGCAGGGTGAACTCGCCGCGCTCGGCCGGCCGCGCCCCCGCAGCGAGCAGGTCGGCGATCAGGCGCTCGACGAGCGGCGGGCAGGCGATCGTGTGCAGTTCGGCGAGGTCTTGCCCGGTGTAGGTGTCGGGTGCCACGCGGAAGTGCAGGTCGGCCGGCAACGCCGCGCCGACTCCGCTCAGCGTCAACCGCGTCGGCGTGAGCTTGAACGGCGTGTCGGCGTCGGCGGTGACGGCGCGGACCACGGTGCGGGTCCGTGGGCCACTGACCCGCACGACGGCGCGGCCGCCGGGGCCGGGGGCCGACGAGAGCGCGACGATGGTGTCGTCCGGGTCGGGGATCATGGTCGCCCTCAGTGGGGGTCAACGACGCCGCCCGGAGGGGGACTCCGGGCGGGGCGAGATCACGTCAGTCGCGGTCAGTCGTTGCCGCCGCCGGCGGCCTTGTCGATGGAGTCGGCGGAGATCTTCAGGCCGAGCGTCACGTCCTTGTCCTTGACCTTGCTCTTGAGGGTCTTGCCGACCTCGTCGGCGAGGGACTTGAGCTTCGGCTGCTGCATGGTCACCAGCGGCAGGAAGCCCTTCACGGTGCCGATGAGTTGGTTCAGCGTGTCGCCGAAGTCGTCGGCCGAGTCGGTGTCCTTCATGCCGGCGACGCCGTCGACGGTCACCTCGTCGGTGACGCGGACGGTGAAGCTCAGGTTCGTCAACCTCTCGAGTTGCTTGGCGACCTTGGCTCCGTCCACGCCGGGGATGTTGAGGTTCGGCGGGATCTCGACCTTCGAGCCTTCCGCGACGACGCCGCAGACGTACATCGAGGCCTTCTCGTCCATCTTGAGCAGCAGTTGGGCCAGTTCCTTCTTGACGGCCGGCTTGGTCTTCTCGGCGGCCGCGTCGAGGACGCCGACGAGCAACTTCTTGTCGCTGCTTGCCACCAGCGTCGTCTCGTCGGCGGCGCT
>JANXTD010000034.1 GCA_025352585.1 Fimbriiglobus sp. | reverse complement strand
CTCGAGAATCCAACGCCTCGGCAACGCGAACGAGATGTCCCCGAAAGCCCAGCAGTCTAGGTTCGAATCCTAGTTGGGTAACTCGGTTTTCTCACCCCACGATTTCGCAGTATCTCCGCCAAAGCCAGGCACTTCCGGTCTTAGACCCGAAGTGCCTTTTTCGTTCCCCACGCGAGCCGGTGTTCTGGTATCGGGTGAACCCTGGTGGCACTTTCGTTATTGGGGGTAGCCGGGCGGATCGAGCAGGGCCGTCGCGCTCACTTCGTCGCCTGCTCGCGGACCGTCACGTCGAAGCGGTTGCGCGTCTCCTCGGGCACGGCAGTCGCCGGCCGCAACCGCACGGTCACGTTGCCGACGGCGCTGTCGAGCCGGTACGTCATCGTCAGGGTCCGCTCGCGGTAGGCCTCGCCCTCGGTCACGTCGATCACCTCGCCGTCCTGGTTGGTGACGACCTTGCGCAAATCGACGCGTAAGTTCGCCAGCACCGCGACCTGCTCCGGGACGCTCAGGGCGACGGCGTCGGCTGGCGGCTTACTGGCGTCGAAGGTGGCGGTGACGACGTTCTCGTCCCAGGCGTCGCCGCTGTTGCGCGCGACCGTGCCCTCGCTCTTCGTCTCGAAGCGGCTGACGGCCCAGCCCTCGTCTTCGAGCGACTTGCGCAACAGCCCCTCGACCTTGCGCAACAGCGAGATGCGGACGGCCGAGACGGGCACGTTTTCGGTGGGGCGCGGCCCGGCGGCGCAACCGACGCACAGGGTCACCAGGAGCGGTACGAGTCGTCGCATCGGGGCGTAGTAACCGCCGGCGGGGCCGCTGTCGAGGTCACTTCGGGTCGTCGAGGAGGTGGCCCAGCTTGTCGCGCTTGGTGCGCAGGTAGTCGGCGTTGTGCTCGCCGGGGGCAATCAGGATCGGCACGCGCTCGACGATCTTGAGGCCGTGGCCTTCGAGGCCGATGACCTTGCGCGGGTTGTTCGTCAGCAGGCGGATCTGCCGCACGCCCAGGTCGTGCAGGATTTGCGCGCCGATGCCGAAGTGCCGCAGGTCGGCCGCGAAGCCCAGACGCTGATTCGCCTCGACCGTGTCCAGCCCCTCGTCCTGTTGCAGTTTGTAGGCACGCAGCTTGTTCAACAGGCCGATGCCGCGGCCCTCCTGGCGCATGTAGACGATCACGCCCCGGCCGGCCGCGGCGACCTGGGCCATCGCGTAGGCGAGTTGCGGGCCGCAGTCGCACTTCTGCGAGTGCATCACGTCGCCGGTCAGGCACTCGCTGTGCATCCGCACCAGGATCGGCTCGGCCTGCTCGGGGGTGGCCCCGCCCGCCTCCGCCGCCACGCCGACGCCGCCCAGCGTCAACGCCAGGTGCGGCTCGGGGTCCACCAGCGACGAGTAGGCGATCAGGTCGAACGTCCCGAACTCCGTCGGCAACTTCAACTCGATCTCGCGGCGGACGAGCTTCTCCTTGCGGCGGCGGTACTCGATCAGCTCGGCGATGCTGCACAACTTCAAGCCGTGGACGCGACAATACTCCCGCAGGTCGGGCAAGCGGGCCATCGTGCCGTCTTCGTTCAAGATCTCGCAGATGACGCCGACTTCGCGCAGCCCGGCCAGCCGGCACAAATCGACGCTGCCCTCGGTGTGGCCGGCGCGGACGAGCACCCCGCCGCCCTTGGCGATCAGCCCGTCGACGTGGCCCTTATCCTTGACGAGGTCGGTCGAGTGGCTGGCCGGGTCGGCGCACACCGCGATGGTGTGGGCGCGGTCGGCGGCGCTAATGCCGGTCGTGACGCCGTGGCGGGCGTCGAAGTTGTGCGTGAACGGCGTCGCGGTCGGGTCGAGGTGGACGCCCGGCAACAGGTCGAGGCCGAGGCGGTCGGCGTGGCCGCGCGAGAAGGTGACGCAGAGCCGGCCGCACGCCTCGCGGATCATGAAGTTGACGGCCGCCGGAGTCACGGCCTCGGCGGCCATGACGAGGTCGCCCTCGTTCTCGCGGTGCTCGTCGTCGACGAGGACGATCATCTTGCCGGCCCGCAGGTCGGCCAGGGCTTCTTCGATGGTGTTGAGCGTCGTCGGCGCGGGGTCGGTCACGGTCGGCACTCGGGGGGCAGCGGGTTACTGACCCCCCATCATACCGCCGCCGGGGGCCGGCGGACCACCCGGACCCTCGCGGGCCACCGGCACGGCCTTCAAGTCCGAGACGATCCGGCTCACCCGCCACGGCACGACCCGCCGCTTTTCGAGGAACTCCGCCGGGGGGGCTTCGGTCCTCGCCGCGGCCGCCGACTCGTCGCGGAGGCGGCGCAACTCGGCCGCCAACTCGGCCTCGGCGGCGGCCGGCAGGCTCAGGAGCACCTTGGCGCGGGCCGTGGGCGGGTCTTTGCCCTCCAGGCCCAGAACGACCTCGGCGGACTGTGACAGCGTCACCGCCGTGTCACTCACGAGCAGTTGCGTCGCGGCGTCGGCGTTGGTTTTGAGGCTCACGCCGGGGGCCGTGATGCGCTGCGGGTTGGCCCACGCCTCGCGGAACAGCCGGCGCTCGGCCTCGGTGAGCGGCTTGCCGTCCGGCCGCGCGAACAACGCGGCCAGCGCCGGCTCGGCGTCGGGCGGCAGCGCCGGGAACAGCCCCATCGGGCCGGTCACGGCGACTCGGCCCCCCATCGACGAGTTGGCGGCGTCGGTGAACTTGACCGCGCGGGCGATGTCGGAGTCGGGCAGGACGTAGGCCATCAGCGCGACGTTGGCGTAGCCGGGGCGGCTCAGCGCGTTGGTCATCTCGCCGACGACCTGCCGCCCGGCCTGCTCGACGCCCTCGACGAGCCAGCCGTAGGGGGTCAACCGGCGGCCGCGGACGAAGCCCTCCTTGCCGGCGACGACCATCCAGCGGCGCTGGCGGTTGTCTTCGACCTCGGCCCGCATCGGCACCACCAGGTCGAAGTCGCCCTCCGGGCAGCTCAGCCGCGCCTTGATC
>JANXTD010000943.1 GCA_025352585.1 Fimbriiglobus sp. | reverse complement strand
CTCTGCTTGTGGCGTGACCCCCAGCAGCGCCCAGACACCAGGGGGATCAAGTCCTATCATCACGGCAACGGTCCCCGCGTGTAAAAGGTCTCCCCGCTATGCGACACGTCCTGTCGGCGCTCGTCCAGAACCAGCCCGGTGTGCTCGCGCACATCTCCGGCATGCTCGCCTCGCGCAACTTCAACATCGACAGCCTGGCCGTCGGCGAGACCGAACTCAGCGAGATGTCCCGCATGACGCTCGTCGTCCGCGGCGACGACAACACCGTCGCCCAGGTCCGTAAGCAGCTCGACAAGATCGTGACCGTCGTGCGCGTCGAGGACATCTCGGCCGAGGACTTCGTCGAACGCGACCTGATGCTCATCAAGGTGAAGTGCCCCGCCGAGAAGCGGGCCGAGATCGCGCTGCTCACCGAGACTTTCCGCGGCCGCACGATCGACATCCAGACCGACAACGTCATGGTCGAGATCAGCGGCAGCGAGGGCAAGGTCGAGTCGTTCATCACGCTGATGCGGCCCTACGGTATCATCGAACTGGCCCGCACCGGCCGCATCGCGCTGGTCCGCGGCAACCCGAAGGCGAGGGACGACGAGTGAGTACGCCCGACCGCATCGTCCTGCCGTCGCGGTCGCTCGCGCCGGGCCTCGTCGATCTGCTCAAGAGCCTGGCCGTCGGCGACGGCATCAAGCTGACGCAGACCGTCCGCGTCGGGGCGAAGACCTGGAAGGCCGTCGCCACCGGCACGTTCCGCGGCGTTAACTACCTCTCGACGGGGGTTACGACCGACCGCGTCAAGGAGGACGACATCGTCGTGCCGACGGTCCACTTCACCAAGGCCAGCGGCGAACTCACCAGCATCGCCCTGGACGAACGCACCCTCATCGAGCGAGCCTAACCGATGCTCCGCGCGCTGCTGTCCGCCGCCCTGTTGGTAACGCTGACCGGTCCGGCGGCGGCCTGGAACGGCGGCGGCCACATGGTCACCGGGGCCATCGCCTACGCGCTGCTGGAGAAGGACGCCCCGGAGGTTCTGGCGAAGGCCGTGGCGGTGTTGCAGGCCCACCCGCAGTACGACAAACTCTGGAAGAAGGACTGCGAGGCGCGCCCCGAGGGCGAGCGCGGCCTGTACCTGTTCATGATGGCCGGGCGGTGGTCGGACGACATCCGCGGCACCGACTACGACCGGCCGAGGTGGCACTACACCAACTACGGCTACAAGCCCGACGGCCAGCCCGACACGGTCAAGGCCGGCACACCCGACCCCGAACAGAACATCGTCCTGGCCTACCAACTCAACTTCGACAAGTTGCAGGCCGGCCCCGAGGCGGTCGATCGCGCCGTGCCGATCTGCTGGCTGTTTCACCTCGTCGGCGACGTGCAGATGCCGTTGCACGCTTGCAGCTTGTACACCGAGGCGTACCCCAAGGGCGACCGCGGCGGCAACTCGTTCTTCGTCAAGGTCGGCCCCGACGGCAAGGGGATGAACCTGCACTACTTCTGGGACGGCCTGATCACCGGCAGCACCGACTTCCGCGCCGTCAAGAACCTCGCCGCCGAACTGCGGCTGCGGCCCGAGTTCTCCGCCGACAAGCTCACCGAGTTGACCGAGGAGTCGTTCGAGAACTGGGCCAAGCTCGAAAGTGCCGAGTTGGTCAAGGCCGTCGTCCACCGCAACGGCACGCTCAAGGGCGGCACCGGCGAGTTCTCTGCGGTCGAGTTGCCGGCCGACTACTCCAAGGCGGCCAAAGCCGTCGCCGAACGCCGGGGCGTGTTGGCCGGCTACCGCATCGCCGAGAAGTTGAAAGCAGCGCTGAAGTGAAACGCCTGGCCCTCGCCGTGACCGCGTTGGCACTGCTCCTGTGGGCGCGGACGGCGTTCGTGGCCGTCGATTTCGCGGAGTTCGCCTACGTCACCCGCTTCGGCGACCCGGTCGTGATCGTGGACGGCGCGACCGACGCCGGGCTGCACCTCAAGGCCCCGTGGCCGATCGACGGGGTGGTGCGCATCGACCGCCGCTTGCAGTCCTTCGACCTGCCCACCGTCGAGAGCCTGACCCGCGACCCGACCAACAAGACCGTCGATAAGACCCTGGCCGTCGATGCCTTTGTGAGTTGGCGCGTGGCCGACGCCGCGGGGGCCGACCGCTTCGTCCGCACCCTCGGCACCCCGGAGCAGGTCAAGCGCGTGCTGGGTCCGCAGATCAGCGGCCGCCTCGGCGCGATCATCAGCACCCTGCCGATGGAGGCGCTGATCGCCGTCGCCGACGAGGCCGCCATCGACGCCCGCACCGCCAAACTCCGCGACCGCCTGTTACTAGGGGCCGGCGGCACCGCGGCTTCCCTGCGCGACGAGGTGCGCGAGCAGTACGGCGTCGAGATCGTCGATTTGCGCCTGCGCCGCTTTAGTTACCCCGAAGCCGTGCGGTCGAGCATCGCCGAGCGCATCCGCAGCGAGCGGATGCGTAAGGTCGCCGACCACGAGAGCGAGGGCCGGCAGCGCGCCGCCGAGATCCTCACGACGGCCGAGAAGGAGGCCAAAGAGACCGAGTCGCGTGCCCGCGCCGAGAAGGCGCGTCTGGAGGGCGTCGCCGACGTGGAGGCCGACCGCATCCGCAACGACGCCCACGCCCAGGACCGCGCCTTCTACGAGTTCCTGCAAAAGCTCAAGGCGTACCAGGCGATCCTGAGCGACACCCGCGACGTGCTACTGCTGTCAACGAAGCACCCCCTGTTCGAGTGGCTGCTCACCCCCCCGCCGCGTGAGCCGGCGAAGCCATAGGTTTGAAGGGGATCGGCGGACGAAAGTCCCGCGCTGTCCGGGCTGTCGTGTCCTCCGCGGCGGGGTTTCTTCCTTGCGTCGGGGCGGCGTGCGGGTAGATTGGTAGGCTCACTGCGACTCGCGGTTCTCAGGACGTTCCCCCCCATGAGCATTGAAGCGGCCGAGCTGGCCAACGAATACTTCACCGTCACCCGCCACGGCGACGTGGCCATGATCGTGCCCTCGCCCGAGGTCGAGCAACTGCCCGAGAACCTCATCTCGCCCGCCGCCGCGATGGTCCTCGCCCCCCTCAAGACCGACCCGCCGATGCACCTCATCGTGGACCTCACGAACGTGCGCTACTTCGGCTCCGCCTTCATCACGTTCCTGCTGCGCTGTCACCTGCTCATCAAGGGCCGCGGCAGCGAACTCGTGCTGGCCGGCGTCAACGACGAGATCCGCGAGCTGCTCAACACGACCGCCCTCGACACGCTGTGGGCGCTCTACGACACCCGCCAGGAAGCCCTCGACGCCCTCAGCGGCTCCGACTGACCCGGCGGGGCGAGGACGCCTAGGGCCGAGCCCGGTGGGCGCGACCCCGCCGGGGCCGACGCGTGGACCGAAATTGGTCGGGGTGAGTGGGGCGCTTGCCGGAGAGGGTTACTTGGCGTCTTCGCGCACGACGGCTTTGCCCTGCCGGTCGTAGACGCCCCCGAGGGCCAGGTAGAAAACGTCCCCCTCGGGCGACTTCCACCGGCCGACGACGGCCATGTCCTTGGCGACGCCTTCGACTTTGGTCTGGGTCACCTGCAAGAGTTCCGAGACGCTGGCGGCCTTCTCGACTACGCCGACGACGACGAGGGCCGTCCGCTCCGTGAGTTGTTCGACGCGGCAGACCTGCACGCCCTGCGTCGTGCCCACGACGCTGGCGAGGGCCTTGATGCGGCAGACCTTCTCCGCACGCAGTCGCTCTTGCGCCGAGCCGTCCTTGAGTACCGTCGAGGCGACAGCGAGGACCACGCGGTTGCCGCCGCGCAGTTGCAGGACCTTGGCCCCGGTCACTTCCATGAGGAGCGGGTCGGCCCGCAGGTACTCCGCGTACGCCGGCTCGATCTCGACCTCCGAGAACTTGTCGCCCGGCTTGTCGAGGCAGAGACCTGCGACTTGGAGCGAGATCAGCAACGCGAGGCTATTCACGGCTTATTGGCCCCTTTCGTCGTAGTGTCGAATCGATCGAGGCGGTTTTTGAGCGACGCGAGAAGGCGCACCCGCTGCTCGCCGATGAGTCGGTTCAGTTCGGCCTTCTCGATCGAGAGCAGCAGGATTTCGCCATCGACCTCGGCGGCGAGTTTGTCCAACTGCCCCAGCCCCCGCTCCTCGACCTCCGCGACCGCCCGGTGGAACGCCCCCTCCCCGGCCGGCCGGCCGTCGGGCGTCCGCGCGGCGTCGTCGAGGTCGGCCGCTAGGGGCACGGACAGCCCGGCGAGCGTGTCGAGCAGGTCTTGCTTGCGGGTGAACAGGGCCGACGTGTAATCCACCCGCTCGACTTTCTCGGCCTTGCCCTCAACCGGCCGCGCCTCCTCGGGTGGCCGGCCGGCGGCGACGACGGACACCGACCGCCGCGGCACCCGCAAGGTGAGTGCGTAGAACTTCCCGTCGGCCCCCGCCCCCTCGACCTCCGCGCCGGAGACGCTGAGCGTGACCGCCTTGGCCCCCGACAGGTGCTTGGCGAGCGCCTGGAGGGCCAGCGCCCTGGCCTTATCACGGTTGAGCCGGGCGTTAGTCGCCGCGTCGAAACTACTCACCGGGAACATCTTGACGGCGACGACGTACTCCGTCGCGGTCACGCTTAAAGCGGCCGTGGCCCGGCGGGGGCCGCCGAGGTCGATCGCCGTCGGCTCGCCCGCCGCCGATCCCCCGGCGACCGCGAGGGTCAGCGTCACGGCCAGGAAAATTCTGAGCATGCCTATCCCTCTCAGCCGTGCCGCCGAACACCCCGTCACGCCCCGGTTACTTCCTCTTGGGCAGGAACTTCTTGGCGTCGTCGGACGTGACCGTCTTGTCGTCGATCTTCTCGCGTGCCTTCGACGTGCCGTCGCCCTTGGTGCCCTTCTCGCCGTCGGGCTTCGCGTCGTCCTTCAAGTCGTCGCCGACTTTCTTGGTCGCCTTGGAGGTCTTGGCGTCCCAGCCCATGACCAGCGTGTACGTCTTGTCCTTGTCGCTCACGTCGAGGTGCAACACTTGCAGGCCCCGGACGATTCCGTCCGAAAACGAGTCGATCACTTTGCTGTCCTTCTCGACCGACTTGCCCGACTCCTTGAGGGCCTCGTCGCTGCCTTCGATCATCATGACCGTCTCGGTCTCGGAGCGCTGGCGGACGCTGACTTTCTCCTTGAGCCACTTGACGAACTCGCCGGAGACGGCCGTGCGGGCGCGTTCGCGGGCGACTTCCATCCCCTTCGCCTTGCCGAGGGTGGTGCTGACGCGGGACTGCCCCACGACGACGAACGACGTGATGGTGCCCCTCTTGTCCGTCTGGATGGCGTGGACGCCCGGCCCGAGCTCCGCGATCTTCTTGAACGCTTGCGCGGTTTCGTCCGCCTCGTCGCCCTTGACCTTTTCTTTGTCCTGCGCCCCCGCGTAATTGCCCATTGAGAGCGTGGCGAAGAGTGCGACTACCGTGAGTGAGAAACGCATCGTGACTCCGTGAGAGTGGAGGGAAAGTCGTAACGCGGCGTGGGCCAATACCCTGCCGTATGTCGATATCGTGGAAGCGAGACGTCACTTCTCAGCCTTGGCCGGTGTGAAATACACTTCGCACTTGGTGTCTTTGATACTTTTGAGTTCC
>JANXTD010000879.1 GCA_025352585.1 Fimbriiglobus sp. | reverse complement strand
CGTTCGGCATGCGCGTTAGTGTAAGCGCGGGGCGGGCGTTCGCCAGGCGAAAGCGCCGGCGAGGTGCCGCCCACGTCGGGCGGACGCCTCGGCGTGCCTCACAGCCCCGGCAGCTTCTCCGTCGAGTCGCCGAAGCGATCGAGCGGCACGCCGGCCTTGTCGAGCAGCGACAGGTACAAGCTGCACATCTTGCGGTTCGGCTTGCCCAGGTAGTCGAGCACGCGACCCGTCTGCAACTTGCCGCCGCCGCCGCCGAGCAGCACCACCGGCAGTTGGTCGTTGTTGTGGTTGCCGGTCATCATGCTCGACAGGAACAGGATCATGCTGTTGTCGAGTAACGTCCGCTCGCCCTCCTGCACGGCGTCGAGCTTGGCGGCGATGTAGGCGACTTGCTGGGCGAAGAACTGATTGACCTTCAGCCAGTCGGCCCCGTCGGTGTGCGACAGCAAGTGGTGGATCATGTAATCGACTTTGAGGTGCGGGAATCGCAACGACGAGTGGTCGTTGTTGAGTTTCAGCGTACAGACGCGCGTCGTGTCGGTGCGGAAGGCCAACACCAGGATGTCGGCCATGAGCCGCATGTGCTGGTCAATGTCCTGCGGGATGCCGTCGGCGGGGCGCGGGGCGTCGGGCTTCGTTACCGTCGGCCGCCAGCCCTGCAAGCGGCCGCCCTTGCCGGCGTCGGCGATGCGCGTCTCGACTTCGCGCACCGACGCCAGGTACTCGTCGAGCCGGCGGGCGTCGCTCTTGCTGACGGTGCGCTTTACGTCGCGGGTGTCTTCGAGCACGGCGTCGAGGACGCTCTTGTCGTCGCGGCCGGCCTCGTCGCGGAACAGCCGGTCGAAGGCCAGCGCGGGGTACAACTCCAAGGGTGTGGGCGTGGAGGCGGAAGTCCACGAGATGTGCGACGAGTAGATCATCGAGTAGTTCTTGTGGATCGCCGCGATCGACGGCTCCGTGCCCAACACCAAGCTCGGGACCTTGGTCTGGCCCTTCATGCGCTCGGCCAACAGTTGGTCACAACTCACGCCGCTCTTGATCTCGCCGTTGGGCGCGAGGTGCGCCCCCGTTAACAAGTTCCCGGTTTGGCAACTGTGGATGCCGCCGATGAGCGCCTCCTGGTTATACAGGCCACGCAGGAAAATCAACTTCTCGCGGTGGGGCGTCAAGGGTTCGAGGACCTTGCCCAACTTCATCGCCTTGCCGCTGCCCTCGGCCCACCACTCCTTGCTGTGGAAGCCGTTGCCGGAGAAGAGGCAGGCGAAGCGGACCGGGGCCTCGGCCGGCTTGCCGTTGGCCGGTGCCCCCCACGCCGAGGCTTCGAGCCACGGCAACGCCATGCTGACGCCGACGCCGCGCAGGAAGGTGCGCCGGGTGACCGGGTGGACGGATCGCGTTCGCATCGCCAAGACTCCCGCGGGGTTACTCGGTGTCGTCGAAATCGCCGCCCCGCACGCCGCGGAACTGCGGGCTGCGCACAAGCGCCGCGACCGCCGCGGTGACCCGGCCGTCGGCCTTCTCCAGCGCCGCGACCATCTCGTCGAGCAGCGCCGTGTCGGAGAGTGCGACGCTGCGGCCGAGGGCGTAGCCGAGGAGCTTCTTGCAGAACAGCCGCACGACGACCGGTTTCTTCGCGGTGAGCAGGTGCTTCTTCAAGCCGTCGAGGCCGTCGAAGGTGGTCCCGTCGCGCAGGGTCGCCCTGGCGTCGATGGCGAGGCCGTGGATGTCTTTGTCGCGCCGCCGGCCGACGGCGTCGAAGCCCTCGAAGGCGAGGCCGTACGGGTCCACACGGACGTGGCAGACGGCGCACGACGGGTCGGCGCTGTGGCGCTCGGTGAGTTGGCGGACGCTGAGCTTGTCGGCGTCGCCGCCCTCGGGGAACTTCGGCACGTCGGCCGGGGGCCGCGGCAACCGCTCGCCCAGGAGCGTCTCGACGACCCAGTTGCCGCGCAGCGTCGGGCTGGTGCGCGACGCCGCGGCCTGCTTGCTCTGCACGCTGCCGAGGCCCAGCACCCCGCCGCGGCCGAACTTGCGCACGCCCTCGACGTGCCGCCACTGCGGCCCCACGACACCGGGGACGCCGTAGTGCTTCGCCAGCAGTTCGTTCAGGAAAGTGTGATCGGCGTCGAGTAAGCCGGTGACGGGCCGGTCGGCCTGGAAGAGGTCTTCAAACAGCCGCACGCCCTCCTCGTCCATCGCCTTGCGGAGTTCGGGGGTGAAGCTCGGGAAGGCCGCCTCGTTCTTCTCGTTGAAACTGGCGAAGTCGCGGACGTGCAGCCACTGCGTGCCGAACTCGACGGCCAGCGAGCGCACCCGCGGGTCGGCAATCATCCGCCGGGCCTGGGCCTCGACGGTGGCCGGGTCGCGCAACTTGCCGGCGGCGGCGAGTGTTCGCAACTCGGCGTCGGGGCCGGACGACCAGAGGAAGTAGCTCAGCCGCGTCGCCAACTCGTGGTCGCTGACCAGCCCGGCGACCTTGCCCGGCGGGGCGTTCTCGACGCGGAACAGGAACGCCGGCGACACCAGCACGCGGGCCAGGACACTGCGCAACGCCTCGTCGGGGGCCGCCCCCTTCTGGCGGATCGCGGCGTACAACTTCGGCAACTCGGCGGCTTCGCGCGGGGTGAGTGGCCGGCGGTACGCCTCGGCGGCGAAGGCCAGCAGCCGCGCCATCTGCTTGGGCGCGGCGGCTTCGAGGTCGGCGGCGAAGTCTTCGGCGCGGCGCTGGAACTCCGGCCGCATCGCCTCGAACAGCGCGAGCACTTCCTTCGGCTGGTCCTGCGTCACGAAGCCGATGAACTGCGGCAGGTAGGCGTTCTCCGCCTCCGGCTGGCGGCTGACGAAGCGGTGGTCGCGCCACAGGTCGTCGAGCGACTTCTTGGCCGCGTCGTCGAGGAACAGCCGGTCCAACTCGGCGTCCTCGCGGTGGAACATCTTCAGCGACACGACCTCGTCGTTCGGCACCACTTGCGGGAAGCAAACGACCGACGGGAACGCCGCCCGGAACGCCGCGGCACCGGCCTTCGCCTTCGCGTCGCCCGGCGGATCGACCGGCACGCGCTGGGTCAAACTGCGGTAGCTGCCGACGGCGGCCGGCTTCCAGAGTTTGCCCTGCCAGCCGGCGACCGTCGCTGCGAGCGCCGGCGCGTCCTTGTCACTGGCCTTGGCCCACGCCGCGCGCACGGCCGTGAGCGGTTCGCCGCCGTCGGTGCCGGTCAGCGTGGCCCAGATGACGCCAAGGTACTTGGCGTGCAGCGTCTCAGCCGCGGCGACTTGGGCGACGGTCGTGGTGCCGGCGCGCAACTTGTCGCGG
>JANXTD010000854.1 GCA_025352585.1 Fimbriiglobus sp. | reverse complement strand
GCCCCCGCCCCGGCGGCGGCCGCGGCGAGTCGGACGCGCGATCCTCGGAATTTCGCGTCCGCCGTCGCGGCGCCCGTGGGAAGCCGCCTAGGATGAGTCGGAGCCTCCGCCGCCCGCCGGTGTTTGCGAAAGGGAACCGATGTTGAACCTGCCGTTGGCCGGGAAGTCGCAGCCGTTCAGCCCCCAGACCGCCGACAAGTCTTCGCGGCTGCGTGGCGCGACCGTCACCGCGAGTGTCTGCCCGTACTGCGCCGTCGGCTGCGGCCAACTCATCTACACCAAGGGCGGCCAGCTCATCGACATCGAGGGCGACCCGCGCAGCCCCATCAACGAGGGCACGCTCTGCCCGAAGGGGGCGAACGCGTTCCAACTCGCCGTCAACGCCCACCGCGTCACGCAGGTGCTGTACCGCGCGCCGTACTCCGACCGCTGGGAGACGAAGCCGCTCGATTGGGCGGTCGATCAGATCGCCCGGCGCGTCAAGGCGGCCCGCGACAAGGACTACGCGGCCGGGCTGAACGCGGTGAAGTCGGTCGGTACCCTCGGCGGGGCGACGCTGGACATCGAAGAAAACTACCTCATGAAGAAGCTGTTCTCCGGGGGCCTCGGCATCCTTTCCGTCGAGAACCAGGCGAGAATCTGACACTCCGCCTCGGTGCCCAGTTTGGGCGCTTCGTTCGGGCGGGGAGCGGCGACGACTTACCAGCAAGACCTGGCGAACAGCGACTGCCTGCTGTTCATGGGGTCGAACATGGCCGAGGCCCACCCGGTCGGCTTCCGCTGGCCGATGAAAGCCAAGGAGAAGGGCGCGAAGCTCATCCACGTGGACCCGCGCTTCTCGCGCACCTCGGCCATGTGCGACCAGTACGTCCCCATCCGCGCCGGTACCGACATTGCCTTCCTCGGCGGCATGATCCGGTACGTCCTCGTCAACGACCTCTGGTTCAAAGAGTTCGTGACGGCCTACACCAACGCCTCGTCGATCGTGGACGACGGCTTCCGCGACACCGAAGACCTCGACGGCCTGTTCAGCGGCTACTCGCCCGAGAACCTGAACTACGACCCGAAGGCCGGGCACTGGGCGTTCGCCGGGGCCGACGGGCCGACCCTCACCAAGGACGAGGGCCTGCACGGCACGCACGGCCACGGCCTGGGCGGCGTCGGCGACTCCGGGGGCGGCTCGCGCAAAGACCCGACGCTGCAAGACCCACGCTGCGTGCTGCAAGTCCTCAGGCGGCACTTCGAGCGATACACCCCCGAGATGGTCGCGGAAGTCTGCGGTTGCACGGCCGCGGAGTTCACCCGCGTCGCCGAGACCTTCGCCGCGAACTCCGGGCGCGAGCGCACCGGTATGATCGTCTACGCCGTCGGCTGGACGCACCACACGACCGGCGTGCAGACGATCCGCGCCGCCGGGATTCTGCAACTGCTGCTGGGCAACATCGGCCGGCCGGGCGGCGGCGTGATGGCGATGCGCGGCCACTCCAGCATCCAGGGTTCGACCGACGTCTCGACGCTGTACGACCTCCTGCCCGGCTACCTGCCGCAGCCGACCGCCGGCCCCGACCACGACACCTTGAGGGGCTACCTCGACAAGGAGGGGTTGAAGGCCGGCTACTGGTCGAACTTCCCCAAGTTCGTCGTGAGCCTGCTGAAGGCCTGGTACGGCGACGCGGCGACTCCGGCCAACGACTACGGCTTCGGCTGGCTGCCGCGCGTGGACGGCGACTACTCGCACCTCGTCACGATGGACCGCATGGCCAGGGGCAAACTCGACGGCTACCTGGTCTTCGGCCAGAACCCCGCCGGCGGCGGCATGAACGCCGGCCTCCAGCGCGCCGGCCTGCGGGCGCTCGACTGGCTCGTCGTCGCCGACTGGTTCGAGACGGAGACGGCCGTGTTCTGGAAGGACGACCCCGGTGCCCCGCCGCCCGACCAGATCGGTACGGAGGTCTTCTTCATCCCCGCGGCCGGCGGCACGGAGAAGGAAGGCACCCTCGTCAACACGCAGCGGCTGTTGCAGTGGCACAACAAGGCGCTCGACCCGCCGGGCGACTGCCGCTCCGACGCCTGGTTCGTCTACCAACTCGGCCGGCGGCTCAGGGAGTTGTACGCCGACTCGACCGACCCGCACGACCAGCCGCTTCAGAGCCTGACGTGGGACTACGACCACGACCACCCGCCGACGCTGCCCGACGGGACCGTCAGCCACATCGAGGGCGAGCCGGATGTCGAGAAGGTGCTGCGCGAGATCAACGGCCACAAGCTCGACGAGCGCGACCCGGCGACCGGCGTGGCCCGGCTGCTGACGACGTTCGCGGAGTTGCGGGACGACGGCACGACGGCGTGCGGCTGCTGGATCTACTCGGGCGTGACGCCGTCGGCCGGCCGCAACCGCGCCAACGAGCGGACGCGTACGCCCGGCAACCCCGTCGAGCCGAACTGGGGCTTCGCCTGGCCGCTGAACCGCCGCGTGCTGTACAACCGCGCCTCCGCCGACCCCGCCGGCAAGCCGTGGTCCGAGCGCAAGAAGCTGATGGCGTGGGACGAAACGGCCCAGCGCTGGGCCGGCCCCGACGTGCCGGACTTCGAGTCGGACAAGCCGCCGGGTTACCGGCCGCCCAAAGGTGCCACCGGCATGGCGGCGATCCCCGGCGACGCGCCGTTCATCATGCACCCCGACGGCCTCGGCTGGCTCTACGCGGCGAGCGGCGTCAAGGACGGGCCGCTGCCGTCGCACTACGAGCCGATCGAGTCGCCGGCCGGGAACTCGTTGTACCCGCGGCAAGTCAGCAGCCCGACGACGCGGACCTTCGACGGCCCGCTGAACCGCGTCGCCCACGCCCCGACGGCCGAGTACCCGGTGGTCGCCACGACGTTCCGGCTGACGGAGCACTACTTGAGTGGGCCGATGAGCCGGTTCAACTCGTGGCTCAACGAGTTGCAACCCGAGATGTTCGTCGAGGCCAGCCACGAACTCGCCGCGCAGCAGGGCTTCGGCAACGGCGACTGGGTGACCGTGCGTTCGGCCCGCGCCTCGATCGTCTGCCGGGCACTCGTCACGCGCCGCATCCGCCCGCTGCTGGTGGGCGGCAAGGTGGTGCACCAGGTGGGGTTGCCGTTCCACTGGGCGTTCGCCGGCGAGGTCGTCGGCGGCAACGCCAACGACCTGACTTCGATCGTCGCGGAGGTCAACGTGAGCATGCACGAAGGCAAGGCGTTCGCCTGCCGCGTCGAGGCAGGCCCCGCCGCCGGACCGGGAATGACGGCGACGAAGGTGGCCGTGCCGTGGCCGACGACCGACAAGACGCCCGCGACGCCGGCGTCCGCACAGCCCGAAGGGGGATACGCTCATGGAGGCTGAGTTCGCACTGGCCCAGAAGCCGCAGCCGGCCGGCGACCCGGTGCCGAGCGGCGTGTTCGGCCGCGTCGTGCGGCACCTGACGTACCCGTTCCGCCGGGGGACGCCGCCGGCGGCGCAGCCGGTCATGGGCTTCTACACCGACACGACCTTGTGCATCGGCTGCAAGGCCTGCGAGGTCGCGTGCAAGCAGTGGAATCAACTGCCCGCCGACGGCTTCCACTTCAGCGGCAACAGCTACGACAACACCGGCTCGCTGTCGGCCGAGTCGTGGCGGCACGTCAAGTTCGTCGAGCAGTTCGCCGACGTGATCCCCCCGGCCCCGACCGGCCGGCTGTCGCTCGACTTGGTCGCCGCGCCGGAGCCGGTGCAGTTGCCGCAACTCGACCGCTGGCTGATGATGTCGGACGTGTGCAAGCACTGCGCCGCGGCCCCGTGCCAGCAGGCCTGCCCGACCGGGGCGATCGTCTACAACGAGTTCGGCAACGTCTACATCCAGCCGGACATCTGCAACGGCTGCGCGTACTGCATCGCCGCCTGCCCGTTCGGTGTCATTACCCGCAGCCACTTCGACGGCCTCGCGCACAAGTGTACGCTCTGCTACGACCGCCAAAAGGACGGCCTCGTCCCGGCGTGCGCCAAGGCCTGCCCGACGGCGTCGATCCAGTTCGGCCCCCTCGACGAGCTGCGCGAGCGGGCCAAGCATCGCGTCGAGAACCTGCACGCCCTCGGCACGCCGGGGGCCTACCTGTACGGCGACGCCGCGACCGAGACGTACAGCGAGTTGAACTCGTTCTACCTGCTCATCGACAAGCCCGAAGTGTACGGCCTGCCGGTGACGCCGGTCGATCCGTGGCGGCGGATGCTGGGCGACTACGCCCGCGCCGCCGCGACGGGCCTGGCCGGGCTGGGGTTACTGCTCGCGTTCCTCCTGGCGGGCCGCTGACATGGCCACCGCACTGCGCCCCGCCACCCCGGCCCGCGGTTACGCCGACCGCGAGGTCACGCAGCCGCCCAACTGGCACGGCCTCGTCGTCTGGGACCTGTTCCTCAACGCCGTCACGACCGGGCTGTTCCTGGTCACGGCCGTCTGCCTGCTGGCCCGGCCGGTCGCCTTCGCCCCGGTCGCGGCGTGGGCCTTCCCGCTGGCGTTGGCGGTGCTGCTCGTCGATTTGAGTTGCCTGGTGTTCGACCTGGGCCACCCGACACGCTTCCACCACATGCTGCGGGTGTTCAAGCCGAGTTCGCCGATGTCGCTGGGGACGTGGTTCCTCACCGCCTACTCGCTGCCGCTGACTCTGCTCGCGGCCCTCAGCGTCTTCGAGCTACTCGGCTGGCTGCCGGCCGACTCCGCGACGCTCGGCTGGGTGCGGGTCGCGC
>JANXTD010000842.1 GCA_025352585.1 Fimbriiglobus sp. | reverse complement strand
TGCATCGACATGGTGCGGACGGGGTCGAACGGCGGGACGCTGACGGACTGCGGCCCGCAGTCGGCCATCGCCGAGGCGCGCGACTCGGTGCGGCCGGCCCGCACGGGGAACTGCTTGCGCAGCATCTTGAAGCTCTCCTTGTCGCCGGGATCGACGCTGAAGTTGTGCAGCGTGCCGGCGATGAAGCGGGAGTCGCCGGGCCGCGGCAAGACTTCGAAGCCGGTGGCGTTGTGGCTAATTTCGCCGCCGCCGCCGACGCCGCCCTGGAAGTGGCAGGCCGCGCACGACTTGGCGTTGAAGACCGGGCCGAGGCCGTCACCCTTGGCGAGCGGGTCGTTCGGCGTCCACTCGTGCTCGAACAGGTCGCGGCCGGCGGCCACGTCGGCGGCGCTGGCCCGCGGCCCCCACATCACCGGCAGGCCGGCCGAGAAGAAGAACCAGTAGACGCCGACGACGAGGCTGAAGCCGCCGATGAGGGCGACCCAGCGGCGCTGCCGGTGGATCGTGAGCCGGGCCATACTGCACCCATTGCGAACTGCGGAGACGTGGTAAGCCGCAAAACAGACACTACCCGACGCGGGCGGCGGCCGCAAGGATCAAATCCGCGTCGCCTACGGCGGGGCCACGAGCCGCCCGCTTTAGCCCGTACGCCCACAGCACCAGCGACGCCGTCGGTCCGACGCCGAACTCGCGCATCGCCGTCGGCAGGTTGTGCGGCAGCAGCATCACGACGACGATGACGCCCCACGCCACAAGTAGCGCTAACGTCGCGGGGTCGCAGGTCAGGCGGCCGGGGCGGTCGCGCAGGCCTTGCAGCCAGAGGCCGGCGACGAGCGGCAGGCCCAAGGCGTAGTAGTGCATGTGCGACACCGGCGTGATGTGCAGCATCGCGATCGTCACGCAGCCCAGGAAGATCAGCCGCTCGGCCGCGCCGTCGCGGACGCCCCGGAAGGCGGCGACGGCCAGCATCGTCAGCGTCAAGAAGCCGGACACGGCGACGTGGAAGAGCTTGCCCACGCGGTCGGCGTTCACCGGCCGCTTCTCGGCGTCGGGGTGCCGCAGGTTGTGCACCGCCGCCTGGAACGACTGGCTGTCGGTGGACGCGGTGTTCGTCAACTCCAGCGCGCGCGTCTGGTCGCCGATGCCCAGCGCCCCCGGCGCGAGCACAGCGTCGACGAAGGTCAGGTTGTTGTCGATCATGCCCTGCCAGCCCCAGACGGCCGCCGGCAACGCCACCAGCAGCAGCGCCAGGCCCAGTGACAGGCCGAGGACACTGCGCCAGTCCTTGCGGACGAGCGTGTCGAGCAGCAGGTAGGCGGGGATGACCTTGAGCGCCACCGCCCCGGCCAGCCACAGCCCGGCGCGGATCGGCTGCCGCCGGCAGTTGGCGGTGAACAGGCCGGCGATCGCGGCGACGACGACGATGTTGACCTGGCCGCGGGCCAGCGTGTACGTCAGGCCGCCGACGCAGAGGTAGAACGGCACCGTGCGGGCGTACCACCAGCGCCGCGAGAACGGCACCTCGCCCGGCAACACCGCGGCGGCGAAGCGGTGCAGCGACCAGGCGATCAGGCCGACACTCAGCAGGTACCACGCGGTCACGGAAACCCAGAACGGCAGGTAGCCGGCGTGGTCCTGGAAGGCGAACGGGTCGGCGAACGGCAGCACCGCCACGGCGAACGGCGGCGGGTAGCAGTAGTGCCAGCCGTTGTCGTCGCAGGTGTTCAGGCCGTAGATGTCGTTGCCGACCCGGACGGCGTGCGCGGCCCGGCAGTAGACTCCGAAGTCGGTCTTACGCGACTCCTGGAACGCCGAGCGTAACAACACCACCCCGCCGAAGGCGAGCAGCGCCAGGCCGAGCAGCGCCAGGCCGACGCGCTCGAAGCGGTAGGTCGGCCCGTCGGCGGTCGTGGGGTTCGGCATCAGAATTGTCATCGGCTAGCGGGCCGCCGTAACTTGCCCCGCTTCGGCCGGTTCGGGCTCCGCGTCGATGACGACCGCCTCGATGACGCGCATCGCCTTCCAGCGGCCGGTGCGGAAGCGCAGCCAGAAGCAGACCGCGATGACGAGGACGTAGAAGCTGATGAAGCACCACGCCAGCAGCACCGATCCGCCCATCTGGACGACGACGTAGGTCGGCACGACCATCAGCGGCCAGGCCAGGGCGAAGGTCAGCCAGGTCACGAAGCGGGTGTCGCCGGCCCCACGCAGGGCGCAGGCGTAGACCACGTTGGCGGCGTCGGCGAGCGAGTAGACGGCGATCAGCACCAGCAGCGGCGGGATCAGTACGGCGACTTCCTCCCACGGCACGGACGCCGCGTCCGCCGCGCCGCCCTCGGCGAGGTCGGGGTTGGTGCGGAACAGCTCGATCAGCGGGCCGGGGTACGTCACCAGCATCACGGCGACGATCGCCATGTAGCCGAGCGCCCAGCGCATGCCGAGATTCGTCGAGCGTTCGGCGAGGTCGGGGCGGCCCTCGCCGAGGCGCTGGCCGACCAGGATCGCGACGGCCTGGCCCATGCCGTACATCGGCAGGAAGGTCAGCAAGTTGAAGGTAATCGCGATGCTCACGGCGGCGGCCGTCGCGGGGCCGATCTGGCCGACGAGCATCGTGAAGACCGTGAAGGTGAACACGTCGAGCGCCATCTGGAGGCCGGCCGGGCCGCCGTACTTCATCAGCCGGGCGAAAAGTTCGCGCTCGGGGTGCCAGCCGGCGAGGGTGTTGAAGGCGCGGCGGAACTTGGGCTGCCAGAACATGACCAGGGCCGTGACCGCCGCGGCCCAGGAGCCGACGACCGTCGCCCAGCCGGCCCCCTCGATGCCCAGCCGCGGGCAGCCGTGGTGCCCGAAGATCAGCAGGTACGCCAGGGCCGCGTTGACGACCGTGCCGACGCCGTTGATCGCCAGCACCGCCCACGGCGAGCCGCGGCCGGCGAAGAAACTGCCGACCGTGGCGGTGATGAGCATCGGCAGCGCGGCGAAGCAGAGCGGCCGCAGGTACGCCGTCTCCAGGGCTTGCAGCGACTCCGTGTGGCCGCCGGCGGCGACGTAGGCCGGGGCGACCGGCCAGAGCAGCGTGAAGACCAGTCCGGCCGCCAGCGAGAAGTGCAGCCCCTGCCACACCGCCGGGCCGACGCGGTGCGGCCGGCCGGCCCCGGTGTACTGCGCCACGAACGTGGTCACGTACATCGCCGTGCCCTGGAACAGCGCGAACGGCAGCCAGAACAGCATCGCGGCGGGGAACGACGCGGCGACCTCGCTGGGGCCGTACCAGCTCAGCATCAGCCGGTCGAGCGTGATCTGGGCCGTGAGGAAGCCGTTACTCAGCACCAGCGGCACCGCCAACGCCAGCAGCTCGCGGCTGCCGCCGGGCGTCGATCGGGGACTCTCAACCGACATGCCGAAGTCTCGTGGGGAGGGCGAACGCGGGGCCGGCACTACTTGGCGACGACCAGCCAGACGTTGCGGAACTGCACCGGGTGGCCGTGGTCTTGCAGCAGGATCGGCCCAGGGGTGGCGGGGTCGCCGCCCAGCCCGGCGGTGGTGTTGTCCGTCGTCACGGGCGCGGCGTCGTGGACTTTGACGCCGTTGTGCAGCACCGTCATCGCGGCCGGCTTGGACTTGGCCTTGCCGTCGAACGCCGGCGGCGTGAAGTCGATGTCGTAGCTCTGCCAGACCGTCGGGGCCTTGCAGGCGTTCACGCTCGGCGAGGCGACGTTGTAGATCGCCGCGCAGTCGTTCTTGCCACTCTTCAGCCCGTAACTGTCGAGGATTTGCAGCTCGTAGCGGCCTTGCAGGTAGACGCCCGAGTTGCCGCGGCCCTGGCCCGCGCCGGCCGGCTCGTACGGCACGCGGAACTCGACGTGCAGCTTCAACGGGGTCGAGAACTGCTCCTTGGTGACGATGTCGCCGTGGCCCTTGACGCCCTCCATGACCCCGCCGTCGAGCAGCCGCCACTTGACATCGCCGCCGCCGCGCTTGGCCCACTTCGCCACGCCCTGGCCGTCGAAGAGCACGACGGCCCCCTCGGGCGCGACCGTCGGCTTCACGTCGATCAAGTCCTCGGGCTTGGCGGCCTTGAACTTGTCGTCGAGCGTCCACTGAGCCGACGCCCCCGCGGGCAGAACGAGGGCGAACACGAGGGCCGCGAGTAAAGCGGTGAGGCGACGCATGGGGGGAGGGCCTTTCGACGGGGCGGGGGGGCGGGGGGTTAACGCACCAGCAGACGCAGTTCGCGCGGCAAGGGGAAGTTGACGTGCTCCTCGCGGATCGTCCGGTGCTCGACGGTCGCGGCGAAGGTCGCTTGCAGCCAGGTCACCACGTCCTGGACGTGGTCCTCGGGCGCACTCGCCCCGGCCGTCACGAGGACCGTGTCGCCCGACTCGAACCAGTCACGGCGGAGTTCGGCGGCGGTGTCGATGAGGTACGCCGGCTTGCCGTTCTGCTTGGCGATCTCAGCGAGGCGGTTGCTGTTCGACGAGTTCTGCGACCCCAGCACGACGACCACGTCGGCCTCGGGCACGAGGTCCTTGACGGCCTCCTGGCGGTTCTGCGTGGCGTAACAGATGTCGTCCTTGTTCGGCCCGACGACCTGCGGGTACTTGGCCCGAAGCGCGGCGATGATGCCGCGGGTCTCGTCCACGCTCAGCGTCGTCTGCGTCAGGAAGGCGAGCTTGGCGTCGGGGCCGAAGGTCAGCGCATCCACGTCGGCGAGGTCCTCGACCAGCACGATCGCGGCGGGGGCCTCGCCCATCGTGCCGATGACTTCGTCGTGCCCCTCGTGGCCGATCAGCACGATCGTGTAGCCCTGGCGGGCGTACTTGATCGCTTCGAGGTGGACTTTCGTCACCAGCGGGCAGGTCGCGTCGATGGCGGTCAGGTTGCGGGCGGCGGCCTCCTGGCGGATCGCCGGGGAGACGCCGTGGGCGCTGAACAGGACCGTCTTGCCGTCGGGGACTTCGCCGAGGCCGTCGACGAAGACGACGCCGCGGGCGCGGAACTTCTCAACGATCGGCCGGTTGTGGACGATTTCGTGGAAGACGTAGATCGGCGTGCCGAAGTGGGCAATGGCCGTCTCCAGGCTCTCGATGGCCATGTTGACGCCGGCGCAAAAGCCCCGCGGGTTCGCCAGAATGAGCCTCATCGCGTCGTCCCCTCCCGCGTGCCGTTGCGGTTATCATAGCGGCCGCGCCGCCAGTTACCCAACCGCGGAGTAACCGCGAAGCCCCCACGCCCCGTAATCCGCCGCCTCCCCCGGAACACTCGATGAATTGGCACTGGTCCCCCGCCCTCGACATGCCACCGGTTGAGCGCGACCGCTTCCTGGCGGACGCTTTGCCAACGAGTTTCCTCGGCGAGCCGACCCGCGGCCCCGTCCCCGGCGGTCGCGCGGCGGCCCTGGCGACGCTGCACGGCTACGACCTCGCCGACTACGGCCGCTCGCGCAACTTCGTCGATGGGGCGTCTTCTCGACTGTCGCCTTACTTGCGGCACGGGATGCTGTCGATCACCGAAGTCCGCGACGCCATCAAGACTCGCTACGCCACGGAACCGGCGCGAAGTGAAGAATTCCTACGGCAACTCGCCTGGCGCGACTTCTTCGACAAAGTCCTCGACTGGCACGGCCGCGGCCTCGACGACAACCTCGAGAACGCGAAGCACCCCGTCGAGCGCCGCACCGGGCTCCCGCCGGACATCGCCGCGGGGGCGACGGGGCTGCCCTGCATGGACGGCACGCTGCACCAACTCTTCGACACCGGGTACCTGCACAACCACCAGCGCTTGTGGTTCGCCGCGTACCTCTGCCACTTCCGCGGCGTCTCGTGGAAGGAGGGGGCGCGGCTGTTCCGCCGGTACCTGTACGACGGCGACGTGGCCAGCAACAACTCGAGCTGGCAGTGGGTCGAAAGCACGTTCTCGTCGAAGCCGTACTTCATGAACCAGGAGAACATCGCCCGCTTCTCGAACAACGCCTACTGCGAGAGTTGTCGCGTCGTCTGCCCGTTCCGCGCGAGTTACGACGACCTGCAAGAGAATCTCTTCAACGCCCGCCGCGCCCCGCTGCAAATGGTCGGCCGTCACGAGCCGCCGAAACTCCCCGCCCCGCGCGACCCGGTGCGGACGCCGTCCCCGGAGTCGGCGGCGTGCGCGTCGGTCGTCTGGGTCCACGACGCGGCGATTTCGCCGGAGGACGTGGCGCTGAAGGCCAACCCCGACGCCGCCGTCGTGTTCGCTTTCGACGAGGCCGACCTGAAGCGCGAGCCGTGGGCGTTCCACCGGCTTGCGTTCGTCTTCGACGGCGTCGTCGAGCTGATGCGCGGCCTGCCGAACCCCGTGAAGCTGGTCACGATCGGCGACCCGGCGACCGACTTGGCGGCGATCGCACGGCAACTCGGGGCGACGACGGTCCACCTGACCGACAGCCCGAACGCGGCCTTCCGCGAGGCGGCGGCGACGTTGCGCCAATCCTTCACGGTCAACGACTACCCGCGGCCGGTGCTCGCGGAATACACTGAGGAACCGCGGCGCTTCTCCCGCTACTGGGACCAGTGCGCCCCGCAGGTGCTCGGTTACGCCCCCAAGGGGAAGAAGTCCCGCCCATGAGTGACACACCCTTGACACTGATCGTCGGGGCCGGCCTCAGCGGCCTGACCGCGGCCCGCGCCCTGGCCGACGCCGGCCGGCGCGTCCTGGTCCTCGACAAGGGCCGCGGCGTCGGCGGCCGGCTCGCCACCAAGCGCGTCGAGGACGGCGAGGCGACGCTGCACTTCGACCACGGGGCGCAGTACTTCACCGCCCGCGACCCCGACTTCCGCACCGCCGTCGAGGCGTGGCAGGCGGCCGACGTGGCCGACGTCTGGGCCGACGACTTCCCCGCGACCGGCGCGCGGGCCGGCAAGGATCACGCACACTACCCCCGCTTCCGCGGCACCGACGGCATGGCCGGCATCGCCAAGCACCTCGCCGCCGGCCTCGAAGTCGAAAGCGGCCTGCGCGTCGTCAAGCTGACGCCCGAGGCCGACGGCTGGCTCGTCGAGTGCGACACCGGCGAGCAGTTCCGCGCCAGCGACCTGATCCTCACGCCGCCCGTGCCGCAATGCCTCGCCCTCCTGAGTGACAGCGGCTTGACACTCGACGACGGCTTGCTGGCCGGCTTGCGCAAGGTCGAGTTCGCGCCGTGCCTGGCGCTGCTGGTCACGCTCGACGGCCCGAGCGCGGTGCCGGCCCCCGGCGGCGTCTTCGCCGGGCCGGAGCCGGTCAGTTGGGTCGCCGACAACACGCAAAAGGGCCTGTCGCCCGTCGGCCACTCGGCCGTGACCGTCCACGCCGGCCCCGAGTTCAGC
>JANXTD010000838.1 GCA_025352585.1 Fimbriiglobus sp. | reverse complement strand
CGTCACGCACACCCGCCGCGGCTTCTTCGCCCGCGTCCGCCTCGAGCCGTTCGGCACCGGCCGAGTGTTTCCGCACGAGCAGACCCTGCCCGGCCCCAAGGCCGACCGCTTGAAGCTGTACCAGGCGACCGGCTTCAACATCTCGCCGGTGTTCGGCCTCTACCCCGACCCCGACGGCGAGGTCGTCGCGCTCCTGAACGCCCAGGTCAAGAACTCGCCGCCGCTGACCGCGAAGGACCACCTCGGCGTCACCAACCGGCTCTGGCTCGTGACCGACGCCGGGGCGATCTCGCGCATCATCGGGCTGATGGGTCCGAAGCCGATCTACATCGCCGACGGCCACCACCGCTACGAGACCGGGGTCAAGTACCTCGACGAGCAGCGCGAACTCGGCAACGTCCACGACGACGAGACGGCGGTGAACTTCTGCCTGATGATGCTCGTCGGCATGGCCGACCCCGGCCTGGTGATCCAGCCGACGCACCGCCTGCTCACCGGCCTGCCGGACCTCACGTCGCCGCAACTGCAAGCGTTGCTCGCCCCGCACTTCGAGGTCGTCGCCGAGTTCGGCCCCGACGCCGCGGCCTGTTGGGACCACGTCCAACTCGAAGACTCCCAGGACGTGTTGGGCTTCGGCACCGCCGCCGACGGCGCGTACTTCGCCGCCCGACTGACCGACGCCAGCGTGATGGAGGAAGTCGCCCCCGAGCGCTCCACGGAGTGGCGTGGCCTAGCCGTGAGCCTGCTGCACAAGGTCGTGCTGGACAAGTTGCTCGCCCCGAACGGGACGCCGACTTGCGCCTACGTCCACTTGTTGAAGGAAGTGACCGACGCGGTGTCGGCGAAGTCGTGCCAAGTCGCCTGCCTGGTGCCGCCGGTGGGGATGGAGCACGTCGAGGCAGTCGCGGCCAACCGCGAGACGATGCCGCCGAAATCGACGTACTTCTACCCGAAGGTGCTGACCGGCATCGTCTTCCACTCGCTCAAGAAGGAGTGACGCGACGGCGGGCCGGGGGCGGGGGAAATCGTCCTCGCGCGCCGTCAGACCGCCGCCTCGCGGGCGGCGCAGCCGGGGCAGATGCCGTGGCTGACGCGCACGTCGCCGGACTCCGCCAGGTAGCCCTCGACCGACTGCCAGTAGTCGCCGTCACTGCGCACACTCTTGCACCACGCGCAGATCGGCAGCAGCGCGCGCAACTTCGTGACCTGGGCCAGCGCGTCCTCGAGGTCGCGCACGCGGTCGGCCAGGCCGCGCTGCAAGGCGACGATGCGCTCGCCGACGCCGACGCGGGCCTTCAACTCGGCGCGGTCGAACGGCTTGGTCACGTAGTCGTCCGCGCCGCTCTCCAGCCCGGCGACGACGTGGTCCGGCCGGTCGTTGGCCGTCAGCAGGATCATGTAGGTCGGGGCGGCGCGGCCGAGCGCCTTGGCCCGCCGGCAGACCTCGGGGCCTTCGAGGCCGGGCATGACCCAGTCGAGGATCGCCAGGTCGGCGGCGTCGTGGCGCTGCAGTGCCTCCCAGGCGGCCAGCCCGTCGGCGACGGCGGCGACGCGGTGGCCCCAGCGGGTCAGGGTACCCTTCAAGGCGAGCCGGGAGACGGCGTCGTCGTCGGCGATCAGGATTTCCATCGGTCGGGCGTCTCGAACATGTCGGCCTGGCGAGTTGACAGCAAATGATAGACCGCGTCGCGGTCGGCGGGGGGAATGTCGAGTTCGGCGAGCAGGCGAACGACTTCGCGGTCGAGGTCGGCCAGCGCCCCCGCCACGCCGGCCAGGTCGTTGGCCGCGCCGAGGCGTTCGAGGCGGTGCGCGGCGTCGGCGGTCGGTCCGGCCCCGACGTAGCCGGCCGCGCCCTTGAGGCCGTGCGCGGCCCGCTGCACCGCGGCCGCGTCGGCGGCGGCGGCGGCGGCGCGCAACTCGGCGAGCAGCCGCGGGGCGTCGTCGCGGAACAGCGCGGCGACCTCGGCCCAGAGTCCCGCGTCCCCTTCGAGCCGCTCCAGCGCCGCCCCGCGTTCGAGCGCCGGCGGGGCCTCGGGGGCGGCCGGGCGGGCGCGGCGCGTGTCGGCCCAGGCCAGCACCCGGACCAACTCGGCCCGGACGACCGGCTTCGAGAGGTAGTCGTCCATGCCGGCGGCCAGGCAGCGCTCGCGGTCCCCCTTCATTGCGTGGGCGGTCATCGCCACGACCGGCGTGCGCCGGCCGCTGCCCTCCTCGCGGCGGCGAATTTCCGCGGTCGCCTCGAAGCCGTCCACCTCGGGCATCTGCACGTCCATCAGTACCAGGTCGAACCGCGCGCGGTCGAGCGCCACAAGCGCCTCGCCGCCGTGGCCGGCGACGCTGACCGCGTGCCCCAGCGCCTCCAGGAGCCGCACGGCGACGCGCTGGTTGACGAGGTTGTCCTCGGCCAGCAGGATGCGCAGCGGCCGCGAGGCGGTCGCGCCCCAGTGCCGCGGGGCGCGGCGGGCGGCGGGCGCGACGGGGGCGAGCGGGGCCAGCGGCGTGATCGCGCTCAGCGCCGACGACGGGGTGGGGCGCAGCGCCGAGCTGCCGGCCCGGCCCAGCGCGACCTCGAAAGCGAACGTACTGCCGCGGCCCGGCTCGCTCTCGACCCAGAGGCGGCCGCCCATCAGCGCGACGAGCCGCGACGAGATCGTCAGGCCCAGCCCGGTGCCGCCGAAGCGCCGCGTCGTCGAGCCGTCGGCCTGCCGGAACGCCTCGAAGATGGTCGCCTGCATCGCCTGCGGGATGCCAACCCCGGTGTCGGTCACGCGGAAGCGGACGCGCGGACCGGCGTCGCCGTTGGCGACCAGCTCGGCCCGCACCACGACCTCGCCCTTCGCTGTGAACTTGACCGCGTTGCCGACGAGGTTCGTCAGGACCTGCCGCAGCCGGCCGGCGTCGCCGACGGCCACGGCCGGCACCCCCGGCCGGATGTCGGCGACCAGCCGCAGCCCCTTGGCTTGGGCCCGCAGCGCGAGCAACTGGATCGCGTCGGCCACGGCGTCGGCCGGGGCGAACGGCGTCGGGTCGAGGTCGAGCTTGCCGGCCTCGATCTTCGAGAAGTCGAGGATGTCGTTGATGACCGCCATCAGCGCGTCGGCCGAGGAGCGCACCATCCCCAGCGACTCCCGCTGGTCGGCGCTCAGTTCGCCGCCCAGCACCGACTCGGTGAGGCCCAAGATGCCGTTGAGCGGCGTGCGGATCTCGTGGCTCATGTTGGCCAGGAATTCGCTCTTGGCGCGGCTGGCGTCCTCGGCCGCGGTCTTGGCGGCGTACAGCTCGCGCTCGGCCCGCCGCCGGTCGCCGATGTCCTGGATCTGCGAGACGAAGTAGGCCGGGGCACCGGCGGCGTCGCGCACCAGCGACACGCTCAGCAAGGCCCAGACCGGCTGGCCGCTCTTGTGGATGTAGCGCTTCTCCATGTGGTAGTCGGCGATCTCGCCGGCGAGCAGCCGGCCGACCTGCCCGAGGTCGGCCGCCAGGTCGGCGGGGTCGGTCAACTGCTGGAAGGTCAGCGCCAGCAGCTCCGGCTCGTCGTACCCGACGAGCTGGCACAGCGACCGGTTGACGCGCAGCCAGTGGCCGTCGAGGCTCACCAGCGCCATGCCGATCGCGGCGGCGTCGAGCGCCCCGCGCAGGCGGTCCTCGCTGGCGACGAGGTCGCGCGTGCGCGCGCAGACGAGGGCCTCGACGCCGGCGCGGTCGCGGCCCCACTGCCGGCACCAGGCCGCCACGACCAGCCCCACGAGGCCGACCCAGGCGGCGGTCTCCGGCCACCCCACGCCACCCGCCACGCCGACCACGACGGCCGCCGCGACCAGCGCCGCCCGCCCCGCGCGGTGGGGCGCGGGGGCCTCGACGGCGGCGCGGGCTTCGGGGTTGGTCATCGCGGCAGGCTCCGGCGGGGTCGGGGGTGGGCCGTCAGTCGTCAGTCGCGGCGCAGCACGTCCGTCAGTCGGTCGCGGGTGCCGTGCAGGACGCGCTCGACCGTCCGCAGCGCCCGACCGGTGCGGGCCGCGATCTCGGCGACCGAGTGGCCCGCGAGGCGCAGGGTCACGACTTCGCGGTCCGGCCCCGGCAGCGTCGCCAGGAACTCCTCGACGATCAGCCGCGTCAGCGGGGCCGCCGCGCGGCCGCCGGCCGCCGACTCGCCCGCCTCGGCCCCGGTCGTGCGGTAGACGCTCCGCTTCGACGCGCGGTGGTGGGTCCGCAAGTCCTCGACCTTGTTGAGCGCCAGCACGAACAGCAGGCCCCACAGCTCGCCCTCCTCGGGCACGGCGAGCGCGTCGGACTTCACCCCCGTGAAGAAGCGCAGGAACACCGACTGCAAAATGTCCTCCGTGTCGAACCGCGCGGCGTAGTCGCGCGAGTGGCGCACGGCCACGGCGCGGCGCAGCCGGTCGGCGTAGCGGCGGTACAGCTCCTCGGCCGCCGCGTCGTCCCCCGAGCGGACGGACTCGACAAGCGCGTGGTCACTCGGGGCGACGGGGTCGAGGGTCGGCATGCGGTCGTTCCGGCGGGCGGGCACCAGCCTCACCCGACGCTCCAAAGGGTCGATGAGCTCGGACAACTCCCGTTCGGAGTTTGAAGTACCTATATCTCAGGAATCGAAGCTTCCGAAACGACAAATCCCCGCCGGCATGGAATCCCGAATTGAGGTTACGACCCCGCAAACCTTTTCGCGCGGGCCACGAAATCGTCTCGATCGGCTTGTCTTGTTAGCCCGACGCGCGAGCGAGGGGAGCAAATCCCGAGGACCGAAGCCCGTGAGTGTTGACGGCTTTGTCCTTCCCCACCCGCGTTGTCCACCGGGATTTGCTCCCCTCGCTCGCGCGTCGGGCTAACAAGACTCGCCTCCAGCGAGCGGCATCGATTCAGGCGTGGCCGAAACTTAAGGTGTCGGAATCTCCTACGGGCCAAGATATTTCCTCAATTCCACGCAAACCTCGTGGCGGTTCGCCCAAGGTCTTGCCGTTACCTTTGATGACCGCGGAAGAGATTTGTGGCCCAGGCTGACGCCGAGGCCGCACCGCGACGCCCACCTTTCATTCTCTCACTGAGGTCGATGCGATGAGCTGGTTCACCACCCTGTCGAAGACGTGGGGCAAAACCCCGGCCGCCAAGAAGCCCGTCCAAGGGATGTCGCGCCTGGCGATGGAGGCCCTCGACGGCCGCTTCCTGCCGTCGAGCGTGATGTGCCAGCCGTCGCACCCGGCCCCGAGCGGCTGCGAGCACCCGGACGCCGAGCACGACCACACCGAGGTGGCCTACTCGCACTGCGACGCCAAGGGCAGCCACGCCAAGGGCAGCAACGGCAAGGGGGGCAAGGGGAGCAACGGCAAGGGCGGCAACGGCAGCCACGCCAAGGGCAGCAACGGCGTCTGCAACACCAAGGGCAGCGCGAACAAGGGCAGCGGCGGCAAGGGCAGCAACGGCGTCTGCAACACGCCGACGCCGACGCCGACGCCCCCGCCGGTCTGCCCGACGCCGACGCCTCCGCCGGTTTGCGAGACGCCGACGCCCCCGCCGGTCTGCCCCGCGCCGACGCCGACGCCGACGCCGACGCCGACGCCGACGCCCCCCCCGGTCTGTCCCGCGCCGACGCCGACGCCAGCCCCGGTCTGTGACACCAAGGGCAGCGGCGGCAAGGGCGAGCACGCCAAGGCCAGCGCCGGCAAGGGCGACAAGGGCAAGGGCAGCCACGCCGTCTGCGACACCAAGGGCAGCGCCGGCAAGGGCCAGCACGCCACCAAGGGCAGCGGCGCGAAGGCCGACAAGGGCGGCAAGGCCAGCAACGGCAAGGCCGACAAGGGCGGCAAGAGCAAGGGCAGCGGCGGCAAGGGCGACAGCAAGCCGTGCCCTCCGGTCGTGGCCCACGCCGCGACCCCGAGCCGCGGCGGCAAGCACTAAGCGGCCCGCGCCGCTCAGGGCACGTCCTTCTCCTCGACGGAGTAACTCACGCGGACCTGCTTCGTCGAGAGGTCGAGGCGGACCGTGTCGGACAGCACCGGGTCGAAGTAGTCCGCCACGACGGGCGGCCTCGGCTCATTGACGTAGAAGTCGAGGTTGCGGCGGACCGCCCGCGGGGCGTGGACCTGCACCTCGTCGGGGTGGGCAATCGATTGCACCACGCACGGCACCTCCCGCACGCCCAGGTCGTACAGGGCGCACGCCCGGTGGTGCCCATTGTTGAGCACCAGCCGGCCGCCCATCGACAGCGCGTGCAGGTAGTTGGCCCCGTAGCCGACGACCAGCGCGATCACCCCGGCCGCCAGCCCCGCCGGCTGGTAGCCGACGAGCTGGTCCGGCCGCAGCAGCACCGCCTCCAGGAAGCGTAAGTCGTTCGACAGCGAGCGGAAGACGAACTCCTCGTCGCCGGTGCGGCTCACGTGGTGCGCCGGGGCGACCCGGTCGAACGGCAGGCAGAAGCGGAAGACGGCCTCCGGCGTCGGGACCGGGCCGAGCCGGGCTTGCAGCGAGCGGACGTGCCGCAGGCTGACCAGCTTCTGCGACGCGACGACCTGGCCCAGGTCGATCGTCACGACCTCGTAAGTGGAGTCGGCGAAGGCCTGGCGGAACGTGGGGTCGGCCTCGACGCGCCCGACCATCGGCCGCAAGTCCGCCGCGAGGGGGCGGGTGGCGGCCCCGTCGGCGCGGCCCGGCTCCGACTCGCGGAGTTCGGCCATGCGGCGCTGGGCGGCCATCCAGACCTCGGCGACGCGGCGGCGGTCGCGGGTGGCGGCCCCGACGGGGTACTCGGCCGTGAACGCCAGGTGGTCGGCGAGCGAGTCGCGGGTGAGCAGGTACAGGTAGTCCTCGCCGGCGGCCGGGGGTTGCGTCATGGGGGTTGCGTCCTAAGGTCGGGGGCGCGGGGCGCGCCGGCTCCACCATACTTCACGCGGCCCGCCACGGGGCCGGAACCTTCCAACTCGAAGCGGAGCGGACGCCGATGCCCCAGACACTGCTCGCACCCCGGACCCGCGGCAACGCCAGCGCGCCGGAGGCCGACGGCCTGTTCGGGCCGGAGGTCGATCACAGCCGCGCGTACGTCGCCGACGACGCCTTCGTCCTGCTGGGCACGCGGGTGGTGCCGCCGCGCGTCGCGGCGGTCGAGATCGACGGCACGTCGCTGGCGTTCCTGCAACTGGCGCGGAAGAAGGGCAAGCCGCCGCGCGAGTGGAGCGTCAGCCTGACCCCGCGCTACGTCCCGGCCCCGACCGAGCCGGCCGCCCCGCCGGTCGCCCCCGTGCCGCCGGCGGTGGTTGCCCCGGTAACCGTTCCGGTGGTGGCCGCCCCGGTGATTGCCCCCGTGCCGCCGGTCGTGGTCGCCCCGGCCCCCCAGCCGGTCGTGGTTGCGCCCGTGCCCGTGCCGCGACCGGCGGCACCGACGCCGGTGGTCGCCGTGGCCGAGTTCACGCCGCGGCCGTTCGCGGGCCACGCCGAGACCGACTTCGGCGGCTCGCACCGCCGGGCGGGCCACTTCCGCGGCGACATGCTGGCCGCCGCCCTGCCGGCCGCGCCGCGGCCCGCGCCCGTCCGGGCACCGCGCGCCGTGGCCCCCGCGAAGCCG
>JANXTD010000830.1 GCA_025352585.1 Fimbriiglobus sp. | reverse complement strand
GACTCTGCGTCTCCGCGGCAAAACTCTTACCTCTTGTCACCAGCCCGGATCACGCCCCCATGCTCGACGCGGCCTTCATTCGGGACAACCTCGCGGCCGTCACGGCCAATTGCGCCGCGCGCGGGGCTAAGAACGCTCAGGTCGCCGAGGCGGTCGGCTTCGATGACGACCGCAAACGCGTCCAGCGGCAGTTCGACGAGACCCGCGCCGCCCAGAACCTGCTCAGCGAGCAGATCAAGAAGGCCGGCAAGGACGCGGCGCTGCGGGAGAAACTTGTCGCCGAGAGCCGCGGCATGAAGGACGGCCTCGCCGGCTTCGAGGCCGAGTTGAAGGTCATCGAGGCGAAGTTGCGCGAGGCACTTTGCACCATCCCCAACCTCACGCACCCCGACGCCCCGACCGGCAGCACCGCCGAGGACAACAAGGTCGTCGCCGTGTCGGGAACCAAGCCGGCGTTCGACTTCAAGCCGCGCGACCACGTCGATTTGCTGCACCTGTGCGACCTCGCCGACCTCGAAGCGGGGACCAAGGTCGCCGGGCAGAAGTTCTACTTCCTCAAGAACGAGGGCGCACTACTCGAACTCGCCCTGGTGCAATACGCCATCTCGAACCTCGTGAAGGCGGGCTTCATCCCCGTCATCACGCCGGACGTGGCCCGCACGAGCGTGATGGAGGGCACCGGCTACATGCCGCGCGACCCCGACCCGGCGAACCGGCAGTTCTACTCGATCGCCGACACCGACTTGTGCCTCATCGCCACGGCCGAGATCACGATCGGCGGCATGCACCTCGACGACATTTTCGACGAGGAGACGTTGCCGCGCAAGTACGCGGGCTTGAGCCACTGCTTCCGCACCGAGGCCGGGGCCGCCGGGCGCGACACGCGCGGCATCTACCGCGTCCACCAGTTCACCAAGGTCGAGATGTTCGCCTTCTGCACGCCCGAGCAAAGCGAGGCGGTGCACCTCGAACTGCGGGCCGTCGAAGAGCAGTTGTTCCAGGGCTTGGGCCTGCCGTACCACGTCATCGACACCTGTGCCGGCGACCTCGGCGGGCCGGCGTACCGCAAGTACGACCTCGAAGCCTGGATGCCCGGCCGCGGCAACGCCGGCGAGTACGGCGAAGTGACCAGTACGTCGAACTGCACCGACTACCAGGCCCGACGGCTCAACATCCGCTACCGCTCGAAGGAGAAGAAGCGGACGCTGTTCGTCCACACGCTCAACGGCACGGCGGTCGCCTGCACGCGGGCGATCGTGGCGATTCTCGAGAACTACCAGCAAGCCGACGGCAGCGTGGTCGTGCCGGAGGCGTTGCGGCCGTGGGTCGGCAAGGACGTGATTCTGCCGCGGCGCAAGCTGTAATCGCCGATTTCGACTGAACCTTACGCCGCGCGGCTGTATCCTGAGGGATTACGAGTAGCCCCCACGACGCGACCGCGGAAGCAGGAACGAATGCCGATGGCGACCGAGAAGCCGGACAAGCCGACCAAACCCGGCAAGATTGGCAAGGACGAGACGATCGGCCGGTCGGAGGTCCGCATCGTCGCGGGCAGCCTGCGCGGCCGCAAGGTGACCTGCTTCGTTCACCCCGGCATGCGACCGACGCCGCAGGCGGTGCGCGAGTCGCTGTTCAGCATCCTGGGCAACGCCGTGCCGGGCCGCGTCTTCTACGACATTTTCGCGGGGACCGGCGTCTGCGGCCTCGAAGCGATTAGCCGCGGGGCGACGCGGGCCAACCTCATCGAGAAGGACCCAAAGCACGCCACCGAGATCGTCAAGCACATCGACCGCTTCGGCATCGCCGGCAAGGCCAGCGTGTTGCGGGCCGACGCCTACCGCTGGGCCGAACGCTGGGTGCCGCCGCTCGACGGCGGCCCGGTGAACCTGTTCGTCAGCCCGCCCTTCGGCGACCTGGCCCCCGAAAATATCATCCCGTTCATGAAGCTCGTCGTCGATCTGCTGGCCAAATCCCCCGACGAGAGCGTGATGGCGTTGCAGAC
>JANXTD010000776.1 GCA_025352585.1 Fimbriiglobus sp. | reverse complement strand
AGCATCGCGGTGCGGATGTAGTCGGCCTGCTCCGGCTGGCGGGCGATGCCGCTCATCGCCCCGAAGCCGATCAGCCCCAGGCCGACGCCGATGCCGATGACCGACAGGCCCATGCCGATCGGGGCGAGGTTCATCGCCTTCGCGGCCGTCACGACGGGGGCGACCGCGGTGCCGGCGGGCGTCGTGGTGGTGACGACCGTCTTGTCTTCGGCCAAAACGCTGCCGGAGAGGGCGACGAAGGCGACCAGGAGAGCGAGAACATTGCGCATCGAGAAAACCCATCCTGAAGAGTGGCGGAACCCGCGTTCCAGTGGCGTGTCGGGGTCGAGTTTGATCGTAGGGATTGCCGGGACCGTTGTCGTCGATTTAGTGGGCCGGGTGTCGGGCCAGCCCGATGAAAATCGCACTCAGTAGCGTGAAGATGAACGCCTGCAACCCCGCGACCAGGAGTTCCAGGAGGCTCAGTGCCGTCACGATGGCGACGCTCAGCGGGGCGACCACGAAGTACAGCGACTCCGAGCCTTTGTGGAAGGCGATCCAGTCGGCCTTCGCGACCATCGTGATGAAGAACAGCATCACGAAAATCGCGACGTGCCCGGCCAGCATGTTGGCGAACAGACGCACGGCCAGCACGAACGGCCGGATCAGCGGCGTCAGGAGTTCGAGCGCCAGCATCAGCAAGATCAGCAGGTAGCCGGGGTACTTCGCCGGGCCTTCGAGCTTGATGTTCGGCACGAACGACTTGGCGTAGCCGCCGAAGCCGTTCTGCTGAATGCCCGAAAAGTGCGTGTAGAGAAACACGATCAACGCCAACGCCGACGTGACGGCGATGCTCGCGGTCGGCGACCCCAGGAACGGGATCATGCCGAGCATGTTGGCGATCAGCACGAACAGGAAGGTAGTGCCCAAAAACGGCACGTACTTGTCGCCGTCGTGGTGGACGTGGCCGTGGTGGTCCTTGTAGTCGATGGCGGGGCGGGCGATCTGGTCGCGGACGAAGTAGACGACCGACTCCGCGGCCCCCTGGGCGACGCCGCGCGGCGGTGCCCCGGAGCGCATCCGCCGGCCCAGCCAGAGCAGGATGACCGCGGTGGCGAGGGCCGAGAAGCCGAGAAGCACGTGAAACTTCGTGACCTGCCAGCCGCCGAGGTTGGGCAGCTTGAGTTCGAGACCAAGCGACTCGAAGAACATGAAGTGGTCGGCGTCCTGGGCCTCGTTCGTGAAGTCCACGAAGGGCTTCTCGCCTGGCGCTACGGCTTGAGCTGCACTCATTCGGTCCCCCCGCCCCTTCCCGATTTCGCCAGCCTTGCGAGGTCCGCGGCGCGGACCGACCGGACCGTCTCGAACACCAACACTACCAAGTACGAAGTCAGCACCCAAAGGACCAACGCCCGGCGATCGTGCGGGCCGAAGCCGAAGCGGGCGAGCATCATCACGCCCACCACGCCGACTAGCCCGCGGACCCCGACGCCGACCCAATACGCCAGCACCAACGCCTCGCCGCCACCTCGGGCGACCCGCCACTCCGCGACACCGGCAACGACCGCGGCGAGGAACATCAAGCTCGCGGAGGCGGCCGCCATCTCGGCGTGGGGCTGGTTGCCGAAGCGAGCCGCGACGTACCCGACCGAGGCGACCCCGGCGAGCAGCAACCCGAGTGACCCGACACCCCAACGCGTCATGGCCCGACGCCCGGCGAGTCGTCCCGGAGCAACCGGACCGTCAGCACGACGGCGGCCGCCATGCCCAAAATCAACGCCGCGACGGTAAATCCGCCGCGTGTTCCGGCGAAGAAATCGACGGCGATGCCGGCGAGGGCGAACGCGACGAGTTCCGAGCCGATCATCGCCAACCCCAAGCCGACCGGCTTGTTGGCCGCCATTTCTACCCCGACTCAGAGTCTCGACCGGGTCTGTGAAGTCATTGTGGGAAAGTGTCCGAACCCGTCAACGGCGACTTCGTGATTTTTTTCACAAAGTCGCTTGCGCGGTCGCCCGTGACCGTCCACGGACTGGACTTAAAGATGGGAAACCGGGCATTGTCGTAGTATTTTGATGAGGATCCTGAACCTTCAAGTCCTTAAAATGCCCCCGACCGGACTCCCGAGTAGGAAAAATCGGTAAAGACGCCCCGGAACCCCGAAGTTCGATTGACAATACCGCACCGGTTTTCTTAAATTGTCTCAGAGGATGTCTGCGTCGCGACTTGCGTTCAAGCCAGGCGTCGCGGCCTTGAACGATTAAACGACCCAACCCGCCCCAACCCCCGCCCCGGCCCCACGCGGGAGGCGGTGCCCGAAGCGATTTCCGACGCCCCGACGCGACCGCGCTAGAGTGTCATTAGCCGGATGCGGCCGGGGAGTTCCAGAGTCTTTGCGATTCGGACCGAGTGCAGGACGCCCGCGCGATGCCGCTCACGAAAACCGAACCGGGGCGACCGACGGCTTGAGCCGTGGGTTAGAACTCGGCGACCCGCCACCCCAAGGTGAACCTGTGAAAGTCCTGCCGTCCGCCGCGAAATCGACCCCCAAGCCCGTCGCCGCCCCGAGCCGCGGTAAGAGCAAGCCGGTGCCGGCGGCCACGAAGGTCGTCGAGAAGCCGAAGGCCAAGCACAGCAAGCCGGCGTCCCGCACCGCGTCGAAGCCGGCCGCCAAGCCGACGCCCCGGCCCGCCGAGCCGGCCAAGCCCGGCGCGAAGCCGACGGCCCGACCGGCCCGCGCGCCCAAGTCCACCGGCAAGGTCGAGCCGGGCAAGGGCGGCGGCAAGGCCCACTCAACGCTGCGCGTCGAGGCGGCGATCCCCAGCGATAAGGACCTCTCGGCCCGCACCCGCCAGGCCGGCATCGTCAAGGACCGCATCCACCTGACCGCCCCGGACGCCTACTGGCTGCACGTTTACTGGGAACTCTCGCTCCAGTCGGTCCAGCGGGCCGAGGCGGCGCTGAACCAGGATTGGCACGGGGCCAAGCCGATCATCCGGCTCTGCGACGTGAGCAGCACCGACACCACCAGCACGTCCGAGGCCATCGTCAAGGACATCGTCGTCCACGGCGGCTGTAGCCACTGGTACATCGACGTGCCGCAGCCGCCGCGCACTTACCGCGCGGACATCGGCTACCTGACGCGGCAGAACCGCTTCTTCGCGCTGGCCCGCTCGAACGTGCTGACTTCGCCGACGGCCGGCACGAGCGAAGCCCTCAACGGCGACTTGCCGCCGGAGTCGGGCGGCCCGCGCACCAAGGTCGAGGAAGCCGCCGACGCCCGCCGCCACGCCGAGGAGGCCTTCCGCCGGCCGCTCAAGGAAAACACCTTCGGCACCGGCGCGGTCCTGCCCGGCAAGCTCAAGAAGTTCTTCTTCGACCTCGACGCCGAGTTGATCGTCTACGTCAAGACCGACCCCGCCGCGACGGTGACGTTGCAGAACGAGCCAGTGCCAATCGGGGCCGACGGCACCGCGACGATGCGCTTCAGCCTGCCGGACAGCCGGCAAATCATCCCGGCCGTGGCGACCTCCGGCGACGGCATGGAGGAGCAAACCATCGTCCTGGCCGTGGAGCGCAACACCAAGCGCCTCGACCCGATGATCCACGACCTCTACGGCGACACGTGACCCGCCGGCGGCGGCGGCGATTCGGGCCTTGACACCCAGGGGCTTTCCGGGACAGGCTGGTTGCCGATCTCGGACTCCGCCGCCCCGCAGGGACGCCACTCGTGTCGCCAATGACTCCGCCCCGCGCGGCCCGATTCCCGTACTGGGTTCTCGTCGGCGGGGCGGCCCTCGCGCTCGGCTACCTGCCCTCGCTGACGACGCCGTTCGACTTCATCGACGACGGCAGCCTCGTCTACCCGGCCCCCGGCGACTCGTCGGCGGCCGATTACGTCCGGGGCTGGTGGGACAAGGTCCGGGCCAACGTCGCGCACCTGGGGCCGTTCCGCCCGGTCCTCTGGGTCCACTGGGAACTCTTCGCCAACGCCTTCCAGGGCGACGCGGTCGCCTGGCGGGTCTCGCGGCTGGTCTGGTGCGGGTTGGCGGCGACGGCCTTACTGTGGCTGATGCGGGAACTCGGGGTTCCCCCGGCGGCCGCCCTGACGGCGGCGGCGGCCGCGATGTGGAACCCCTACCGCAACGAGATTTGGACGAGCCTGACGCTCGCCGAGGGCGTGGCGATGCCCTACGCCCTGCTGGCGCTGGTGGCCGCGCGGAAGGCCGCCCACAGCCCGGCCCCGGCGCGGTGGGACGCGCTGGCCTTCGTCAGCTTCCTCGCGGCCCTCGGGTGCAAGAACACCTTCGCGGCCCTCCTGCCGGCCCTGCTCGCGCTGCGAGTTTGGCCGGACGGGGTGACCTGGCGGGCCGGCTGGTCGGCGAACCGGTGGCGAGTCGGGGCCTACCTGCTGCCGCTCGCCCTGCCTGCCGCGCACTTCGTCTACTTCAAGCTGAACTGGCAGCCCGGCCACTACGAGACGCCCGGCCCGAGCCTGGCGCAGGTGTCGCGCATCGCGTTCTGGATCAAGGGGGCCGCCAGCCTGGACTTCCTGGGCGTCGGGCTCCTCGGGGTCGCCGCGGCGCTTTACTGCAACCGGCGGCAGGCCCCCTCGCCCCGCGACCTCGTCGCCCGCTACCGGGCCTTGGTCGTCGCGAGCGCCTGCCTCTTCGCGGCCGGGGTCGCGGTCTACTTGCCGGTGCCGATCATGGCCGCCCGGTACACGATGCCCGCGGTCTGGGGGTTCGACCTGGCGTTCGCGCTGTCGCTGACGGCCCTCTGGAGCCGGCCGCGCACGCCGCTGAGGTCCTTCGCGACGGTCGGCATCCTGGCGGGCCTGGCCGTGATGGTGGTCGCCAACGTCGGCCGGCAGCAGAAGTTCGCGGCCCGGTCGCGCGTCCTCTGGGACGCGCTGGCGCACCTGGAGGCGGACGCCCCCCCCGGTGCCCGCATCGCCTGGGTCAGTGGGGAAACTTCGAGCACCGCGCTCAACGCCGAGGAGGGGATTCACTTCCAGTGGCACCTGTCGCACCGCGGCCGCAGCGACCTCCGCGTCGGGCTGGTCTCCGAGACCGGCCGCCCGATCCCGCGCGAGGAACTCGCCCCGCTCGACGGCGAGGCCGACTACCGGCTGGCCATGTCCCCCGCGACCGACCCCCGGTGGCGGCGGGCACACGAGTTCGCCGCCGGGTACTGGCTCGGGCAAAGGCAATTCCGCTGCCTCCTCGACGCGCGCCAGGTCGCGTTACCCGACCCCGCCAAGTGAGCGTTGACGCACCGAGAACCCCCGGCTATGCGACGACGCATCTGGGGGAATTTCCGATGCGCGTCGCCTGTCTCGCCTTGCTCGCCGCGTCCGTCTCGGGCTGCGCCTTCTTCGCGCCGCTGCCCAAGCAGATTTGGCTCGACCAGTACCGCGGCTTGTCGAAGTTACCCGACGGGACGACCCGCCTCAACGTCCTGGCCCAGGTGACTGCCTCGGCCGCTTACGACGGCGACACCGCGGCCGTCAGGCGCTTCCTCAAGGACTTCCGCGGCGACCCCCGGCACGACGACCTCGCGGCGAAGTGCGCCGTGCAACTCGCCGGCAAGGACGCGGCGGGCGCGGTCGCCGTCGCCGAGTCGATCGAGAGCCCGGAGCGTCGCGCGGAGGCGCTGGCGAAGCTCGCGGCCCCGCCGCCGGCGCAATAGGCTATCCGCGGGCCGATTTCCCCGCGGAGTACGACCATGACCAGCCAGCCGGACGACCGCCTCACCGAATTGCAACTCACCCTGCCGGTCGCCCCGAAGCCGATGGCGATTTACCGGCCGTGCTTGCGCGTCGGCAACTTGCTGTACGTCTCGGGGCACGGGCCGCTCAACGCCGACGGGTCGCTGACAACCGGCGTCGTCGGCAAGGACTTGACCGTCGAGCAGGGCAAGGCGGCGGCGCGGCAAGTGGCCCTCGCGGTCCTCTCGACCGTCAAGACGCACTTGGGGACACTGAACACCGTCAAGCGGCTCGTGAAATCGCTGGGCTGGGTGGCGAGTGCCCACGACTTCGGCGACCAGCCCGAGGTGATGAACGGCTGGTCCGAGTTGATGCGTGAGGTCTTCGGCGCGGAGGCCGGCGTCGGCGTCCGCAGCGCGATCGGCACCAACGTCCTGCCCAAAAGCATCGCCGTGGAAGTGGAGTGCCTGTTCGAGTTGGAGGGCTAAGCCCCGACAGTCGGGCAGATCGTCGGGGTTGACCGGTCGGCCGAGGCGCGTCAGCGCAACTCGTGCGGCATCACGCCGGTGTACGCGGCGTACAGCGCGTCGATCGGGTGCGCCGCCCAGACCTCCGGCAGGTCTTTCTTCAGGTGCCGCATCACCTGCATCAGGCAGCCGACGTTGCCCATGAACACCGCCTGCGCCCCGGTCGCCTTGACGTTGGCGATCTTGCGGTCGCCCAACTTCTCGGCCATCTCCGGCTGCGTCAGGTTGTAACTCCCGGCCGCGCCGCAGCACAGTTCGCTCTCCGGCAGCGGCACCATTTCGAGGCCCGGAATCAGGTCGAGTAACGCGCGCGGGGCCTTGTGGATTTGCTGGGCGTGCCGCAGGTGGCAGGCGTCGTGGTAGGTCGCGCGGATGTTCAGCGGGTGCGTCGGCGGGATCGCGCCCAGTTCGTAAAGGAACTCGTGGATGTCCTTCACCTTGGCGTTGAACGCCTCGGCCGCGACCCGCTTGGGGTGGTTGTGCATCAGGTGGGCGTAGTCCTTCATCATCGCCCCGCAGCCGGCCGCGTTGTTGATGACGGCGTCGAGGTCGGCCGGGAAGGCGTCGAGGTTCGTCGCGGCGAGTTCGCGGGCCGTCCCCTCGGCGGCGGTGTGGTAGTGCAACGCCCCGCAGCAGACTTGCGACCGCGGGATGTACACGTCGCAGCCGTTGAGTTGCAGCACCTTGGCGGTGGCGTAGTTGGTGTGCGGGTAGATCACGTCGGCGACGCAGCCGAGGAACAGCCCCACCCGCGCGCGGCGCGGGCCGATCGCCGGCAGGAACTCCGGGAGACTGCCGTAGTGCGGCCGCAGCGCCGGCAGCATCCCCTTCATGGTCCGCAGCGCCGGCGGCAGCAGCCGAATCAGCCGCGACTTCTCGAGCAGCCAGTCGAGGCCGCTCCACTGCGACAGCCGCGCCGGGGCGAGCGCGAGTCGGGTGCGGCGGCGCGAGTGGAAGACGTTGAACATCAGGAAGCGTTGCAGGAAGTTGAGCGGCGCGACGGTGCGGCCCGGCTCGGCGTGCTCCATCGCCTCGCGGAACGGGTCGATCAGCCGGCCGTACTGCACGCCCGACGGGCAGGCCGTCTCGCAGGCGCGGCAGTTCAGGCAGGTGTCGAGGTGGCCCTTGACGCTGGCGTCGAGTTCCAAAGTGCCGTCGATCACGCCGCGCATCAGGTAGATGCGGCCGCGCGGCGACGCCGCCTCGTTGCCGGTCTCGACGTAGGTCGGACACGCACTCGTGCAGAGGCCGCAGTGGACGCAATCGAGTAAGAGTTCGTAGTCGATTTTCGGGGCGAGCTTGCCGGGGGTCGGCAGGACCGCGAGTTCGGTCTTCATGGCGATTCCAGCGGGGAGGTGTCGCGGAACAGGCGGCCGGGGTTGAACAGGTCGTCGGGGTCGAGGGCGTGCTTCACAGCGCGCATCAGGTCCAGTGCGACGCCGGTGAGTGGCAGTGTGGGCAGAACCGTCGCCCACGCCGGCGGGCAACGCCGCACGACCAGACTGCCGGCCGCGGGTGTGAGCCTGGCCAGCGTGCCGGCGGCGTCTTCGCGCGACACGTCGGCGGGCAGGTGGCCGTAAACGACGCCGGCGAGCGCGTGGGCGTGGACGGCGACCCCGTGGCGGCTCGCGGCGTCGAGCGCGAACGCGGCCAGGCGGCTAGGCAGCACGCTCGCCTTGAAGCTCACGCCCTCGGCCGGCTCCGCGAGGTTCTGCGTCAACGCGCTCAGCAGAGCGTCCGCCTCGGGGCCGCGGAACTCGGTCAGGTCACGCACCGGGGCCGTCGCCAACTCGGCCTTCATCGTAGCGAGTTGGTACGCCACCGTGACGCGCTTCTCCTCGAAGCCGGCGACGATCACCCACCCGTCGTGGCCCGGCAACGCCACGCCCAGCCGGCGGGCGACGGCGGCGTTGAGCAGTTCGACGACCCCCGGCCGCGCCTGCGAGGCGTGCAGCCGGTCGAGTGTCGGGCCGACGCTCGCGCCGGTCAGGCCGAAGGCGACGAAGGCCCGCTCCTCGGCCTTGGGCGTGAGCTTCAGCGTCACTTGCGTCAGCAGCCCCAGCGTCCCGAGCGCGCCGACGTGCAGCTTCATCAGGTCGTAGCCGGCGACGTTCTTGACGACGCGGCCGCCGCCCTTCACCTCGACCGCCTCGTCGGTGAGGAAGCTGACGCCGAGGAGGTAGTCGCGCAGCGTACCGCGACTGAGCCGGCGCGGCCCCGACGTGTTCGTCGCCAGCGCTCCGCCGAGGGTGGCCGCGTCGGGGTTGGGCACGTCCACCGGCAGTTCCTGGCCCTCGGCCGCCAACAGTGCGGCGAGCGCGGCGACAGTCATGCCGGCCTGCACGGTCACGGTCAGGTCGCGCGCCGGGTAGTCGATGATCGCGGACAAGGCGCGCGTGTCGATCGCGGTGCCGGGGCGCGTCGGTGCCCCGCCGAGGTGGAGTTGCGTGCCGCCGCCGCGGGGGTAGATCGCCGCGCCGTCGGCCTTGGCGGCGCGGATGAACTCGGCCGCTTCGGCGACGTTCGACGGGCGGGCGGCGGGGGTTCGCAGTGGTGCGGTCGGCGTCACGATTTGGTCCGGCGGGCGAAGCGAGTTTCGGTAGCGACATTGTATGAACGGGGGGAATGGCCGTCGCCCGCCGTCGGTTCGCCTGCTAAGTCAGCGGTGCCAACGCCCACGCGGGACGGAGCCGAGCGTATGAGTGCCGAACTGACGAAGCTCCTGATGACCGCCCTGCACGAGTCGAACGTCGTCGAGCCGGCGGCGTGGGCCGCGCTGACGAAGTTCGTCGAGGAGAACCGCCCGGAGCCGCCGGCGCTGGTGCGCGAGATCCGCCGCCGCGGGGTGCTGACCGACTTCCAGATCAAGGAGGTGTCGCGCGGCCGCGGCAAGGACCTGACCCTGGGGCCGTACACGCTGCTCGACCTCCTCGGCGAGGGCGGCATGGGCCGCGTCTTCAAGGCGCACCACAACCGCCTCGGCCGCGACGTGGCGCTGAAGGTCATCCGCAAGGAGAAGTTGACGAAGCCGACGGTCGTGCAGCGCTTCCACCAGGAGATTCGCGCCGCCGCCCAACTGTCGCACCCCAACGTGATCCTGGCCTTCGACGCCGACGAGGCCGACGGCATCCACTACTACGCGATGGAGTACGCCGAGGGCCTGGACCTCACCAAGGTCGTCGCGGGGTCCGGGCCGATCGCGATTCCGCTGGCGTGCGACTACGTGCGGCAGGCGGCCGTCGGCCTGCAACACGCCTACGAGCGCGGCCTGGTCCACCGCGACGTGAAGCCGTCGAACCTGCTGCTCACACCGAAGGGGCAGATCAAGGTGCTCGACCTGGGCCTGGCGATGCTCAACGAGAACCTCGGCGGCGGCGACGCCAAGCGGGTCACGCAGGAGGGGCTGGTCCTCGGCACGCCCGACTTCCTTGCCCCGGAGCAGGCGCAAAACCCCCTGGGCGTGGACATCCGGGCCGACGTGTACGCGCTGGGGGCGACGCTCTACTACCTCATCACCGGCCGCGTCCCTTACGACGGGGCGACGCCGGCGGACAAGCTGATGCAGCACGTCCTGGCCCCGCCGCCGCGGCTGCTGGCCGTCAAGCCGGACGCGCCGCCGGCGCTCGACGCGGTGATCCAGTGGCTGATGGCCAAGAAGCCGGCCGACCGGCCGCAGACGCCGGCGCAAGCGGCGATGGCGCTGCTGCCGTTCTGCCCGGCGGGCGGGGGCGGCGGCCCGGCCGCGGCCGTCTCCGGCTTCGCCCCGGTCGCCTACGCCCCGGCCCCGACGCCGGTCGGCCCGCAAACGACCCCGCCGCCGTGGACCGCCCCGGAGACCGCCGTCGAGGTCGCTCCGGTTCCCGCCGAAGCGCCGCGGCAAGCCTACAAGCCGCGGAAGCAGTCGAGTGGCGTCGGTAAGGTGCTGATCTTCGCGGCGCTCGGCCTCGGGGGCCTCGGGGCCGCGGCCGGGCTGGCCTACGTCCTCTACCGCGCCGCCGCCGCCACGGCCGGGCCGTCGGGGCCGCTCGCCAAGGACTTCACGTCCGTGCAGGGCCTCAAGCTCGTCCGGCTGGAGGGCGGCCGCGTCGAACTCGGCTCGGGGGCCGACAGCCCCGGCCACGACGCCAACGAGTCGCCGACCGCGACCGCCGAGGTGCCGGGGCCGTTCTACCTGGCGACGACCGAGACGACGCACGGCCAGTACCAGCTCGTGATGGGCAACTCGCCGGCCAAGTGGGCGACGCGGATGCGTAACCCGAAGGCGATGCCGGTCGATAGCGTCACCTTCGACGAGGCGGTCGAGTTCTGCAAGAAGCTCAACGCCCTCGACAAGGCCAACGTACGCGCCGGCTGGGCCTACCGCCTGCCGACCGAGGCCGAGTGGGAGTACGCCGCCCGCGCCGGCACGTCCGGGCCGTTCTCCGTCGGCGAGAAGCTGGTCTACGGCCGCGGCGGCATCTTCAGCCTCGACAAGGAACTCGACGCCAAGAACACCCTCGGCGAGCCGGACCTGTCGAAGACGCTGATGGAGAAGGACTTGCCGTACCCCGTGCGCTCGACCGACGCCAACGCCTTCGGGCTGTACGACCTGTACGGCAACGTCTGGGAGTGGGTCGGCGACGCCTACGAGCCGGGCCACGCCGCCACGCCGCGGGTCGGGGCCGCGGGCGACTGGCGCGTGCAGAAGGGCGGCTCGTGGCAGGAGCCGGCCGCGCGCTGCCGCAGCGCCGCCCGCCGCGGGATGTCGCCGGGCACCCGCCACGACGACGCCGGCTTCCGCGTCGCCTACGCGCCGGCGGCGAAGCCGTAAGACGGGACCGACTCCCCGCACCACTAACTCGCGCCGCCCGCGGGGGATGCGTAAGGCCCGAGACGATTACGCCGATTCCCGCCAGTTTGCCGATTGTAGCCGCACGCCGCGACCCTACTATCACGCTTACCCAACGGACGGGGCACGACGGCACGGAAGCCCTTTTCGCTCTTGTTTCCAGGGACGGCGATGTCGTCCCCCCACCCCACGCCTCCCCCCGACACGCCC
>JANXTD010000772.1 GCA_025352585.1 Fimbriiglobus sp. | reverse complement strand
ACGCCGTCGGGGTGGACCCACAACACGGCGGTGGCGTGGTCGAAGCCCGCGGGCATGTGGCTGACTCTCGGGACGGACTCGCCGGTGCCGGTGCGGCCGAGACTCGCCGCGGTCCCCACCGGCAACCCCGCGGGTGTCGTCGTCGGGGCGTGTCCGCTGGCGGTGACAGCGCCCACCGCGGGCACCGCCGTGCCGAGCAGCGCCCGCAGCGCCCCGGCGACGACCTTCGCGCGTTCCGCGGCCGGCAGCGCGGCGAGCTGCGCGTCGGACGCCTTCGCCAGCGCCGCGCGCAACTCCTTGGCCCCGAGTTCGCCGGCGGGCCGCGGGTGTGTGGCGTCGAAGACCTTCAACTCGGCGACGGGCAGCGGCGTGAACGCCGCCTCGGCGACGGGGCCGGGGGCGTTGAGCAAATGTTTGCGGAACCAGGCGTACATGAACTCACGCGACGGCTGGCCGTAGTTGTGCGGGAACTGCACCCACGCCTTGGCCGCGACGTTCTCCTCGGCGTCGTGCATCTTGTACAGTTGCCGCAACTCGGGCAAACCTTTCGTCATCACCTCGCGCGTCCAGTCGTTGGCCCCGGACATCGCCACCGGTCTCGGGGCGATTAGCCCCGCGAGTTCCACGTTTCCGGTCCCCCGCCTTAAGTGCGAGGCGTTCTCGCAAACGCAGCCGCCCTGCATGCCGACCGACACCATGACGGCCGGGAACGTCGCCTGGACGCGGTCGTCGATCGCGGCGAGGAGCAGCGTTTGCGTCGCCCCACCGCTCGCCCCGGTGACCCCGAGCCGCGTGGGTTCCACGTCGGGCAGTGAGCACAGGAAGTCGAGGGCGCGGACGCTATTCCAGGTCTGCAACCCCGTCAAACTTTGCAGCCGCAGCTCGCCGGCCACGTCGGCGAAGCCGTCGGGGTGGGCCACGCCGGAGCGGAGGATGTGCGGGATCGCGGTGCTCTCGGCGTAGCCGACCATGTCGTGCTGGAAGACGACGAAGCCGAGCCGCGCGAGCGTCACCGGGAGTGCCTGCATGAAGAAGCGGCCGCGCTCAAGATCGCTCTCCTCACCGCGTGCCACGGCCGCCTTTGCCGCCGGCTCCCCGGCGTCGTGCAGCCGGCCGTTGGCCCAGTGGCCGTGGGCGAACAGCACCCCCGGCCGCTTGCCGTCGCCGGCGGTGCGCGCGGCCGTCGGCCGGTAGAGGTTGCCGGTGACGACGTGCCCCGGCGTGCTCTCGAAGTGGACCTTCTCGACCGTGTAACCCTCCCGCTCGGTCTTGCCGTGGACGACGGCATTCAGCGCCGACTTCTCCGGCAGCGGCCACAGCCCCAGCGCCACGGCGACCTGCTCGCGCACGAGGGCTTTGCGCGCCTGCCACTCGGCGAGCGACTTGGGCGGCGTGAAGCCGAAGGCGTCGTTGAGCGTCTTGGGCGCACCCAGCCGCGCGTCGGCCGACGCCGGCCCCTCGACGCCGTGGGCCGGGGCGCAGGCGAGCGCGGCGGACGCCAGGCCAAACTCACGGCGAGAGATCATCGCGGTCGCTCCTTATCGGGGGGAATCAGAGTGCAGAGGTCATAGTGCAAAGTGCAGAATAAAAACTGAGCGGTTTTTGGTTTTCATTCTGCACTTTGCACTGTGACCTCTGCACTCTTAAGGCTTGCGTGCCAAGATCGCGTCCACCGGCGCGCTCGTCTTCACGCCGACGATGTTGCGGAAGCCGTGGCCCGTCAACAGTTCGGCGTACTCGGCCAGGGTGCGTTCCTTGCCCTCGGTACACAGCAGCATGTTGAGGGACTGCAACAGCGCGGCGGTGGGGCCGGCCTTGCCGTCGTGCAGGAGTTTCTCGGCGATCAGCAGACCGCCGCCGGCCGGCAGGGCGTCGAAGACGCGCGCGAGCAGGGCGTGGATCTTCGGCTCCGCCCAGTCGTGCAGGATGCGGCCGACCGCGTACAGGTCGCCGCGCGGCAACTCGCCGGCGAAGAAGTCCCCCGCGGCCGTCGTAATCCGCGTCTTGACCTCCGTCGCCGCGACGATCTCGTCGGCCAGCGGGATCGCCACGGGGAGGTCGAGCACGACGCCGCGCAGGTTCGGCCAGCGGCGGCAGGCGGCGATGGTCAGGTGCCCCGTCGCCCCGCCCAGATCGACGAGGGTCGTGAACGGCGACAGATCGACGGCGTTGACGATCACGGGCGAACTCAGCAGGCCGAAGCCGTGCATGCCCATCAGGAACTCGCGCATCGCTTCGGGCGTCTTGAAGAAGCTCGAGAAGATGGGTCCGTCCCAGCCGTAGGCCTGCTGCCAGCGGTGGGTGCCCTCGCGCACGGCGTCGTCGAGGTGCTCCCAGAGTTTCCACAACACCGTGTCGGAGTAGTTGGCGTAGCCCAGCATCCGGCTGGGGCTGGCGGTCGTCAAGTAAGTGTCGGCCGCGGGCGTGTTGGCGTAGCGGCCGCCGTGCGCGGTCAGCAGCCCCAGCGCCCGGCAGGCGTCGAGCAGCCGCGCCGCGGCGTCGGGGTCGAGTCCGAGCTTCGCGGCGAGTTCCGCGGCCGTGTGCGTCGCGCCGCTCAGCGCGTCGAACACGCCGAGCTTCGCGGCGGCGAACATCGCCTTCGACGCGCGGAAGCCGTTGAGCAGTTCGAGGACCGGCGTCGGGTCGGCGGGCGTCAGGTCGGTCGTCGGCATCAGTTTCGGCCTCACGGGGAGAGTGACTTGCGCAAGCCCTTCAGCAGCTCGTCGTCGGCCCGCGACAGGCCCCAGACGTCGAGCGGCAGCACGGTTTTCGCCGCCGTCGGGAGTTTCAGGAGCGCCGCCGTGCCGCCGCCCTTGCGGGGCGCGAAGACCCAGACGGCGTCCTTGGGCGCGGTCGCCAGCTCGACGACGACGGTGCGGCCGGCGTCGGTTAGCACCAGCCGCGTCCCGGCCGCCGGGGTGTCGCCCTTGGCCGCGACCGGTTTGCCGTCGAGCGTCAACACGCGGGCTTCGCCGGTCGTCGCCCCGACGTACAGCCAGGTGACGCGGCCCTCGCCGGGGGTCACACTCAGCGTGCGGCGGAACCCGGCGGCGGTGACGATCGGCAGCGGCGAGACCGTCTCGGTGACGGCTAACTCGCTGGCGGCGCTCTCGCCGCGCAGCGCGTAACTGAAGCTCGGCGTGCCGGCGGCGTCGGTGCCGTAGCCGAGGAAGTGGACGTTGCGCGGGCCGACGCTGTAGCTGTCGCTGGTTAACTGGTGGCCGTAGGCGGGGTCGGCGAACTGCTTGGCGAAGTCCGGCGGCTCACTGCCCGCCGAACCGGTGGTGGCCCAGGGGAAGCCGGCGGGGCCGGTCCAGAACTTGGGGCCGAGCAGCCTCGCCTGGTTGCCGCCGCGGTCCTTCCAGACCGGCGTGGCGTCCAGGAAGTTGCCGGCCCAGGCGTAGCTGACGCGGCAGGTCGCCGTGTCGAACACCGCGTTGACGCCGCCGGGGAAGCCGATGGCCACCGGCCGCGTGCCGGCCCCGTCGGGCATGAAGGTGCGCATCAACTCGGGGCGGTCGCCGACGGCCACGATCATGCCCTTGGGCGGCTCCATCCCGCTGGGCAACGGCAGGCCCGGCCCCAGCGCGAAGTACGCCCACATCGCCTCGATCTGCTGGTCGCCGTCGCCGCCGTAGACGGTCGTGATCACCGACTTGCCGTCGAGGAAGTTGCTCGGCATCTTGGTGCCCGGTGCCAGGCGTTGCGGCTGGTGCATCCAGCGCGTGTACCAGTCGAGGCGGACGCGCTCGTGGGTGCGGGCGAGGTCCGGCCCGCGGGTGCCGCCGCCACTCACGCCGCTGATGTCGTGGCAGGCGACGCAGCCCAGCCCCGCCTTGCCGGCGAGCGCGCGGCCGGCCTCGATCTTGGCGGCCGTGAACGGCACCTTGCCCAGCGTGTCGTCGGCGACCGTGCCTTCGAGCTTGGGCAAGCCCTCGACGAGGTGGCCGACGTTGGCCTCGCCGTACTGCGGCATCTTCAGCGACATCCACGGCCGCGCCCGCTCGCCCTTGAGCAAGACGCCGGCGAGGTACGACGTGCGCAACTTGTGGCCGACTTGGGTGAGCCGCGGCGGGGCCACGTCGTCGGCGTTCTCCGCGGTCTCGAGCGCCTTCATCTTGGCCGCCAGCCCCTCGTCGATGCCGCCCTCGCCGTCGCGGTTGTGGCAGTTCAGGCAGCCGAACCGCTTGAAACTCGCCTTGGCCTCGTAGTCCGGCGACGGCCGATGCGGGGTGGCCGCGTTGCCCTTGAGGAAGACGCCGATGTCCGCCCGCTCCTTGGCGTCGAGCTTGAACGCCGGCCGCTTCGCCGGGTCGGCCTTGTCGCTCAAGCACCCCGCGGCCGGCTTCTCGGCGAGGCTCTTGAGCGTGCCAGCTTTCAGCGGCGTGGCCTTCGAGTTGTCAACGGCGTGGCAGTTGACGCAACCCTTGCTGGCGAACACCTGTTGGCCCAGGCTCGACCACTCGGCCGGCGTGAGCTTCTTCGTGACGTCTGCCGGAGCCTTCGGCATCTCCGCCGTGACCTTGTCGTCGGTGACGCGGGTCAGGTAGCGGGCCAGGTCGCGCGCCTCGGTGTCGCTCAAGTTGAGCGACGGCATACGGCTGTGCGGGTTGGTCGCGAGCGGGTTGTTCAGGTACTTCGCCAGGCCTTCGGGCGTGAACTTGCTGCCGGGGTGGCCCAACACGTACGCGATTTGCGGCGACGACGTGCCGAGGTTGTGAAGCCCGTCGGCCGGGGCGTACGCCGGCTTCTCGTCCTCCTCGTCCTTCGGCTTGGCCGCGCTCATGCCCGAAGTCACCTGGTCGCCGTGGCAGGTCGCGCAGCCGACGGTCAGGTACAACTTAGCCCCACTCGCGACTGACTTCGTCATGTCAGCGGCGGCGACACGGGCGTACTTCGCAGGCGTGCCGAGGCCGCTGAGGTACGCCACAACCGCGTAGCGCTCGGCCGCCCCGGCCGCGTCGTCGGCGAACATCTTGGGCATCACCGTGTTCGGACGCAGGGCGTGCGGGTCCTTGAGCCAGGCGTCGAGCCAGCCGGGCGTGGTCCGCTCGCCGATCTTCGTGAGGTTCGGCCCCGTGTGCTCGGCGAACTTCTGGGTCGCCTCCGCGGCGTGGCACTTCACGCAGCCGTGCTCCTCGACGAGAAAGCGGCCGTGGTCGCGGGCCAGGTCGCCCGCAAACTCCGTCGGCACGTCCTTGGCGAGGTGGCCGAAGAAGTAGTACGGCACCGGCTCGGTGCGGAAGCCGGGGCCGCTCCAGAGGAGTTCGAGCCGGGCGGCCGCGTTCGCCCGCAACAGCCTCGCCTGGAATGGCTGGATGCCGGCGGGCAGATCGACCGGAACGCCCAGGACGACTTCGGGCGACGGGCGTTCGGCCTGGAGCACGACCTTGCCGCCAACAGTCACCGTCGCCGCGCCAGCGACGGTGGCGTCGAAGCGGTACTTGCCGGCTTGCAAGATGTTAATCGTGCCGACCCAGTGGGACGACCCCGCCCCGTCGTTGAGTGTCAGGCCGACGCCCGGTTCGAGCCGCGAGACGCTGGGCGGCACCTGGCCCGAGGTCGTGAACACCAGCCCCGGCTTCACGTCGGCCCGCTTAATCACTTGGGCGGACATGCCCGCCGGCAGGAAAGCCGCGAGGCAAAGGGCGAGCAGGAGGCGGCGTGACGGCATGAGGGGCGACCCAGGTGCGCGAGGGGGCGGGACAGTCCGTGGCAATTATCCGGACTCTCGCCGCAGCCGCAAGCGCAATCGCTTCACTCACCGGAGAGTGCGTCGGGAGGAGTGCAGAGTGCGGAGTGAAAACGCTTCGCCTCGCCGCCACGTTTCTGGGTCTCGGTCCGACATTTTGAACTCTGCACTTCTCACTTTGCACCCTTACTTGTTTCATCGCGCGACCAACTCCGTTACCCTTGGCAGTCCCTCTCCCCCGGTCCCGGAGTCATTCCCATGAGACTGCGACTCGCCGCGTCCGCCTTGGCGTTACTGCTGTCCGCTGCCGCGGGGTTCGCCTCCGACAAGCCCGGCGGCGAGGCCAACCTCAAACTCCCCGACTTGAACTCCGTCAAGTTCCTCGGCGACACCGTCGGCGGCAAAGACCTCCTCTACGGCGGCCTCGTCGTCTGCGTATTGGGCCTCGGCTTCGGGCTGGCGATTTATGCACAACTCAAGGCGTTGCCGGTCCACAAGTCGATGCTCGAAGTGTCGGAGCTGATCTACGCGACCTGTAAGACGTACCTCTTCACGCAGGGCAAGTTCCTGTTCGTGCTGTGGCTCTTCATCGCCGCGGTCATGGGCCTGTACTTCGGCTACCTCAAAGGCCCGGCGGAAGGCTTCACGGCCGACAAGGTCGCGATCATCCTCGGCTTCTCCGTCGTGGGGATTCTGGGCAGTTACGGCGTCGCCTGGTTCGGCATCCGCGTCAACACCTTCGCCAACAGCCGCACCGCCTTCGCCGCGCTCACCGGCAAGGCCTACCCCTGCTACGCCATCCCGCTGAAGGCCGGCATCTCGATCGGCATGTTGCTGATTTCGGTCGAGCTATTGCTGATGCTCATCATCTTGATGTTCGTGCCGGGCGACTACGCCGGAAACTGCTTCATCGGCTTCGCGATCGGCGAAAGCTTGGGGGCGGCGGCTTTGCGGGTGGCCGGCGGGATCTTCACCAAGATCGCCGACATCGGGGCCGACCTCATGAAGATCGTCTTCAAGATCAAGGAGGACGACGCCCGCAACCCCGGCGTCATCGCCGACTGTACCGGCGACAACGCCGGCGACTCG
>JANXTD010000770.1 GCA_025352585.1 Fimbriiglobus sp. | reverse complement strand
GGGCTTGCATCCCCGTGTCGTAGAAGAGGTCGAACACGAAGCAGAAGACCAAGCCCCGTCGCGGGATCGCGGTCGCCACCTTCTTGGGCGAGTTGCGGTACTCCCCACCGCCAAAGGCCATCTGGAAGACGAGGTAAATGTCCGGCGTGTCCGTGACGACCTTGTCCACCAACTGCACAAGCCCCTCGATGAAGTCGTCCGTGAGCGCGCCGGTAGTGCAGTTCAGACGCTTCTGGTAAGGGTACTTGAACTCGCGGCCGTTTCGCGTCGTCGTGGGCCAGCGGCGCACGAATGAATTGGACAGCGACGAGAGCGGCTCCGGCCCCTCCCTTGTCACAACGGTCTCGAACGAAAATGTGTCGGCGTCGCTGGCCTCGACGATAGGGTCGAACAACCGGTCCCGGTCCGCGACCCCGTTGGGCACTAGCGTGTTCGAGTGGACCACCTCGACGAGGATCAGCGGCGGCGAGAACCACGCGAAACTCGACTCCACGGTCATCATGAAATCGACCTCCGGCGGCAACGTCCGCTTGACGATTTCCTCGGTCCACTTCTGGGCCTGCTTCATCAGGCCCTTGTAGCGCTCACTGCGGTACCACCGGGTCGCGACGTAGCAGTACGAGCCGGGGTGGTCGAGGTCGCGGACGCACTCGAACCGGTAGTTGGTCACGACGCCGAACGACCCGGCGTTGCCGCCGAGCACGCCCCAGAACAACTCGTCGTCCGGCGTCACGGGCGCGCCGGCCGGCCGCGTGACCGTCTGCTCTGTGCCGTCGGCGAGGACGATCGTGAACGCCGTGACGTGGTCGAGCATCAGCCCGAAGCTGCGCAGGAGGTGCCCATAGCCGCCGGTCTGGGCGTGGCCGCCGACGCAGACGAACGGGCACTCGCCGTGCGGCACCGTGACCCCCTTGGCCAGGAACAGGGCCGCCAGGTCGGTCAGCGGCACGGCTGGCCCCACGTTGAAGGCGGTGCTGGTGATCACGACAAATTGCTTGAACGCCCTCATGTCCAAGACGACGGTCGTGCCGCTGCCCGAAGACAGGCCGGAGTACTGGTGGCCGCCGCTGCGCGTCACGACGCGCTTGCCCCGACCCACGGCGAACGCCAGGGCCGCCTGGATGTCGGCCACGTCGCGGGGGTAGGCCACGAGGGACGGGGTCATGTCGGCGGGCGCGTGGGACGAAGTCGCGTACTGGGCGGCATGCTTGGGGTAGTCCGGGTCCGACGGCTCGTAAACGTCGCCCGCGAAGTTGGGGATCAAGCCGACTCCCGCCACGGTCGCCGTGAGGCCGGTAGCAAGGAGTAGGCCGTTCAAGCTGTCAACGCGGGCCACCGGGGCGAGCGAGGCGAAGCTGGTGGGGACCGAAATCCCGACGGGCCGCGGCGTGTAGACGACGCCGCTGAGTTCGAGTTCACCGTCGCGGTTGAGTTGGAGGCGCGTGAACAGACGCAGCCGCTCGTCGCGCTTGCCCGTCTTGTCCGGGTTGAAGGCCAGTCCGCGATCGACGTCTTCGGCCAACTGCCCGAAGAAGTCGTCCACTCCGGCACCCCGCTCGACGACGCGGCGGACGCGGGTCGCGTCCACCCGCCTGTCGCGGGGGATGGTCAGCCCCTCGTCCGCGAGGGTCCGGACCACGTCGGGGCCGGCGCGGCGCTTCTCCCGGATGATCCCCTCATTAAAGAGGTCGGCCGGCAGGGTGGCGAGGGCTTCGGCGACGAGTCGCCCCACGGTCGCCTCGTCCTCCGCCACGGCACCGGCGGCCGTGATCCGCAGCACCGGCATGTCGTACCGCGACGACAGGGCGTCGAGTACGAGGTCGGACCGCGGCGGGAGTCGTGGGTCCGAGAACAGGGCCGCGACGAGGGCTGCGAAATACGCCTTCCCCGGGTAGGGGATGGCGACCCGCGACATCCACAGGCCGTCCGCCGACACCGGCTTGAAGGCGACCTGAGTCAGCACGTCCTTGGCCTCCCGCGACCGCGCCACGGACCGCCCCGCCGCCCGGACGACCCTCGCCGCCCCGGCGGGGGTGACCGCGTCGAGCCGCGAGACGTAGTCGGAGAGCGGCCCGAGGGTGCGCATCAGGACGGACGGCCCGCCGTGCAAGACGCCGGACGCCGCACTTTGGTGCGGGTTCCCCACCAGCGGCAGCGCCAGGTTGTTCTCCGCCAACTCGTCCGCGATGTCCCCGATGGTCGCCGCGGCCTCGGCGTACAGGACGCCCTTCTTGACGGAGAGTTTCTTCAGCGCGGCGAGGTTGATGACGACGCCGCCGGAGGCGTCGACCGCGTCCGACGCGGCCGTTTGCGTCCCGCTGCGGATGAACGTCTTCAGGTGCTGGGAAAGCCCGACCGCCGTCGCCACGTCCGCCGGGGAGACCGGGAACCAGACCTGGTGCGGCCCCGTCATGCCGGAGGCGGGGGCCATCGCGTCCGGCGACGGTTGCACGACGCGGCCCAGGAACTCGGGGCGTTTCGCGCCACCGGCACTCGACTTCGCCGCCTTCTTTGCCATCGCGAGTTGCTCCTGATCGGTCGCCGGGGGGTCAGTCTCAGACGTTGTCTGACTTAAATCTATTGAATTGTTGGGGGGGCCAGTCCCCTCGTCCGCGGATTTGGGCATTGGTCCGTTCGCGCGGAGCGGGCGAAGCGGCAAGAGTACGCGACGCCTTCGATCTTCCGCTTCGACGCCGGCAAGCTCGTCGGCGCGGAGCCGACCGCGCCGTCAGCGGTCGCGTTCCGTGAGGTCGGAATCCAGGCGACGACTCGCCCGCCCACGATTCACTCCGCGCGCTCGAACACCGTGCCAACGGCACGCAACGCGTCGGGGGTCCCGGTGCGGTTGCGGAACTCGACGAGCTGGCCGGCGAGGGGGCCGGACGCCACCCGGAACGCGTCGCCGGCGTGGTGCGACAACTCGGACGCGAAGCCGCTCCACTTCCACCGCAACGACCCGCCGACCAGCGTGACCGTCGCCGGGCCGTAGGCCGGGTGCGCGTAACTCCCGGCGTAACGCTCCAGCGGTGCCGACGGCTTCGCGGCGGGGTCGCGGCCGGCGTCTTGCGCGGCCTGCGCGGCCGCCTTGTCGGCGCGCTCGGTCGCCTCCAGCTTGAGGTAGTACGCGTCCCAGTCGCGGGCCGGGGCCTCGCCGAGGAGGCGGTCGAGCAGCGCGTGCGCGACCGCCAGGTTCATCTTCGTCTGGTGCAGGTTGTTGAACAGCGCCACGCCGACGCGCTCCTTGGGCACGAACAGGAACAGCGTGCGGAAGCCGTCGGTGACGCCGCCGTGGGCGACGACCTCGCGGCCGCGGTAGTCGTAGGCGACCCAGCCGAGGGCGTAATCGACCTTCGCGGAGTCCGGGTAGACCGCGGCGATCTCGGGGTCGGCGCGCGACATCGGCGTCTGGGCGGTGCGCGTCTCGCGCAGGTTCGCCGCCGTGACGACTTGCTTGCCGGCGATGAGGCCGCCGTCGAGGTGGAATCGCAGCCAGGGCACGGCGTCGGCGGCGGTCGTGAACGCGGAGCCGGCGGGGTTGGCCTCGCCCAGCACGTACTCCGGCATCGGGGCGACGGTGCCGTCGGCGGTGAGCTGGTGCCCGGCGGCGCGGCCTGGCACTTTCGCAGCGGCGGCCGAGGTCAGCACGGTGTCGGCCATGCCGAGCGGCTTCGTCAGGCGGTCGCGCACGAGGTCTTCCCAACTCGCCGCGCCGGCGTTCGCGGCCGCCTGCCCCGCCGCCATGACCATGACCGACGAGTAGACGTAGCCGCCGCGGAAGGGGTACGCCGGCGGAAGGTAGCGGGCGCGGCGGATCACTTCGCTGCGGTCCCACGGGGCGTGGTACCACAGGTAGTCGTGGGCGGCCGTGCCGGTGCGGTGACTCATCAGGTCGCGTAGGGTCACCTTGGCGTCGGCGGCGGGGTCGTTCAGGCGGAAGTCGGGCAAGTGCTTGCGGACGGGGTCGTCGAGGGTGAGCTTGCCGTCGTCGGCGAGGCTCGCCAGCAGCGCCGACGTGAGCGCCTTGGTACACGAACCCATCGGGAAGAGCGTCTTGGGCGTGACCGCGGCCGGGTCGCCCAGGCGCAGTACCCCGTAGCCCTTGAGGAGGACGGTGTCGGTGCCCTTCACGACGGCGACGGCGAGGCCGGGGGCCTTCCAGGCGGCCAGCGACTTCGCGGCGATGGCGTCGAGGTCGGCGGGCAACTCCCCGGCGCGCAGCGGGGCGGCCAGGGCGAGCGCGAGGACGAGGTGGGGCCAGCGTGGCATCGCGTCTCGGTGCGGTCGTGGGAGTTTCCCAGGGCGCGGGGCTTACCCACGGCGCAGGGCTTACCCGTTTTACGCCCCACTCGTCGGTTTCGGGCCGGAAATCGTGGCGGAACCGGCTCAAATCCGCTTGACCGGACGGGACGCCCCGGTATTGTCCGCCTCGAATACGTCCGGGCGTCGGTGCCGCGCTCCGGCTCTCCTTGTCATGAGGGGGCCGGGCCCCGGGGCCGGGGTTCGGGTGAGAAAGTCCCGGCTTGCGGTTGGGGAGCCGCTCGTCGGGTTCGTACGTCCTCGATTCTCAGGGGGAAGCGCTCATGCGCACGACACGTCGGAAATGGTTCGGGGGCTGCCTCGCCGCACTCATCGCCACGGGGGCACTCGTCGCGCCGGGCCTCGGCCTCGGGTCGGCCGCCGCCCAAGTCAACGACTACGTGGTGCCGGGGAGCGCCAACTACAACGTGCCGATCCCGACCGGCAAGTCGGGGGACAACGGCTTCTACGGCTTCACCGAAGCCCTCATCCTGACCGGCAACCGGCCGCTCGGCGAGCAGACGGTCGCCACGCGGGGGCTGGTCGATACGCGGGGGCTGATCTCCGCGAACGCCGACGGCACGCCGCGGCCCGGCACGTACATCGGCAGCGGCACGGTCGCCCTGAGTACGGCCGACTTCAGCCGCCGCACCTGGACGCCCGGCTTCACGATCGGCGCGGGCTACAAGTTCGACGACGGCACCTCGGTGTACGCCAGCTACTCGCACCTGACCAACACGTCGTACCACGCCGGGGCGACCCTGGCGACGCCGTACGCCCAGAACCGGCCCGACTTGGCCGACTCGTTCCTGTTCGCCCCGGTCTACAACTTCCCGCCGCAGTTCGCCGGGCCGCGGGTCAAGACCGCCCAGGAGAACTTCACCACCGACGGCACGATCGACCCGAACGCCGGCGGCAACTTCTACGGCATCTGGAACGGGGCGGGGGTCATGGACATCCAGTTCGACTCCTGGTTCAACCAGGCCGAGTTGGGGGTGCGGATGCCGCTGTTCCAGAGCGAAACGTCGCGCATCTACGGCCTGGCCGGGGGCCGCTACGCGATGATCATGGAGCGGCTGAAGTGGCGGACCGTCAGCTTCGACGCGGCCGGCGTGGCCGGGCCTCAAGACGTGGCCAACTACAACAACACGCTGTCGCAGCGGGCTTACGGCCCCTTCATCGGCTGCGGCCACGAGGCCTACATCGGCAAGTCGCTCTCGGTGAGCCTCGACACGACCGCCGCGTTGCTGCTGGGGATCGCCAAGGAG
>JANXTD010000749.1 GCA_025352585.1 Fimbriiglobus sp. | reverse complement strand
GCGTCGGCACCCTGTATCCGCGCGGGGGGGCCGCCGGCCGGGTCATCGGGGCCCGCGGCCCGCAGCAGCGTCTCGCCCCACAGGAACGAGGTCATGTCGGGGGCCCAGCCCAGGGCGTGCGACACCGCGACCCGGGGGAGGCGGTCGAGGTTGGCCGCCTCGAAGTCGGCCAGGTACTTGACGACGCGGGAGCTCGTCTCGGACGTCACGGGCAGCCCGTAGGCGGCGAGGTCGACGATCTTGACCTTGCTGGCCAGCACGTCCCGCGGCACGACCCTGCGCCGCCACTCGCCGTCCCGGAGCCAGCACAACTCCAGGGACTCGTAGCCCTCCTCGACGCTGATGTGCCGGCCGGTGACGACGAGCGGGGCCGGGACGACCGGCTCGCCGGCCGCGGAGGGCCGCGCACCAAGCTGGAAGACGCCGTGCGGCAGCACCGCCCACCCCGGCGGCGGGGCGACGCCCGAGGGTACGGGGGGAGGCGGGTCGAACGCCCCCCAGTCTCCACCGGGGCTCGGGGGCGAAGGGACGGAGGAGTCTTCCCCGAACCGCGAGTCGCCGCGGCCGGCGACGGCCTCGTCGAACAGTCGGCGGAGTTGCGAGATCGACTGCCTCGGGTAGCCGCGGGCGGCCATCGTGGCCTGCAGGTTTTGGAGGTAGCCGTCCCGCTCGATGGGCGTCGCGACGCCGGCGTGTAGCAGCAACTCCGCGAACCCCCGGGCGAAGGCGAGTTGTTCGGGCGGCGACATTCCGGCGCGGAGCGTGAGCAGGAAGGCGGTGGCCGCGTCGGCGGCATTCGGGAGTTCGACCTGTTCAGGCGCGACCGGTGAGTCCCCCCACGGCTCTAGCTGGCCGGGGAGCCGGTCGCGGCGGGGGGCGGGCTGCCCGTTGTGCGTGAAAGTGCTCAAAGGTTTCTCCGATGCGTGGGGAAGGAATCGGGCGGCGCGTGGGCCGGCCGGGCGGCCCGCAATTGCGGCCGATTGGGGGCGGGTCATAGCATGAAGGCAAAGTGTCGCGGCCTCGGCGCGATCAGTGACCGGAGCCGGGGGCGTGAGAGCTTGCCTGGTCGCCAGGTCGTAGCTCTCGGTTGGTATCGGTAGGTATCGGGGGCCGTTCAGTACGGCCCGTCGCGAGTGAATGTCACGCTCTCAGCATGGAGCCCTCGCGGCCGACGGCCGGCTCTGGCGGGAGCCCGTCGTTGACGATGCCGGCGTCGTCAGGCCCCTGCCGCGGGAAGTATCGGGTGGCCAGGCGTAGCATGCGGCGAAGGTTCGTCGGAACCGTAGGCGTCCGGCAGGTCGCCCGCCAGCCCGTGGGCGACGAGCTTCGCCAACTCCGCCCTGGGCACGAGCCAGCGACCGCGGGGTCCGTCGCCGGCGACCTTTAGGGCGGCGATCTTGCCTTCCTTGATCCAACGCCGGACGGTCAACTCGGAGCGACAGACGCAAGCCGCGACCTCCGCGACGGTCAGCGTCCCCTTGACCTGGGTCGTGAGCTTGGCCTTAATTTCCGTCAACGCGGCGTGGATACCCGCGAGCGCGGCCGGCCAGTCGGCCGGTGAGGGGGATTGTCCCGGCGCGGGGACGTTGCGGGGAACCGGGCGGCTGGGTAGCGGGGTCGGATGCACGGTGGTCGTCCCTCTCTCGAAGCCGTGTGGACGTGGGAGTCCAAGCGGCGGTGTGAGACGGCGTAGGCGGTGGCTGATCGCAGACACCCGCGGGACAAGGAAGTGTTCAGACCGAGTGCAAACTGGAATGGGTATCGAGAAATGCAGACAGTCGAGTACCAGGGGAAACCCCAGGCCCGAAGGTGCCAAGCGATGTGGCTCGCGGCAACGCCGTCAGGTGGTAGAGTCATGACCGCCGGAGCGTGTGCTTCGGAAACGACCATACGCGGGCGGCGTCACTGACTTGTAGCCTCGCCCCCTAGTGTCGGAGGTGCCCGCGATGAAACAATACTAGGCGTCATGATCGATCACGACAACCCTTTTCTGCCGGTTCTCCTCCACAAGATTACAAGGATCGGGGTGGGAACCATCGGGCCCTCGGGTACCGCACGGGCCGGCCACTTGACGAAAGTGCCCTATAGTCTCGAGCCGGACGCGCGGTGAATGACTTTGCGATCAGGCTTCGGGTTCGTCATGCGGTCCCCGTAACGCGGACCGTGTGGCAGGCCCAAAGCCTAACATCGTCCTGTCCGGCGACGAGCGTAAGAGGCTCGCCAACTTTGCCGCACGGCCTAAGAGTACGCAGCGACTCGGCCTCCGCGTTCGCATGGCCCTGGCGTGTGCGGCGGGCCGAGCAACAAAGTCGCGGCCGTACTCCTCGGGGGTGTACAGAGTTGCCGTGGGCACCTGGCGATCTTGGCTCATCGCGCCCAGCGGCTCGAGGGGCTCCCCGACGCCCCCGATCCGGCAACCCCTGATGTGTGGCCGACGCCGACGCCGAACGCGTCGTGACCCTCGCGTTGGTCAATCAAGTTTGCCAACGCCGCCCACTGAAGCACCCGCACGATGGCGAAGGCGGCGGGCTTGTCCCAGTCGGCCGTACCTGGCGCGCTTTTGAACTAAGCCCACCTGCACAAGACCTTCCCCGCCCCTTGAAGGCCAACGTGCTGTCGGCGGGCAAAGGGGGCCAGGCGCAAGGCCCCGACGGCACCCAGCCGACCTGCTAACGACGCAAGACCAAGCCGAACACGCCGCCCGTGACCATCCCCGCAGCGGCGTCACCCTTCGTCCCGTTAAACAGGGCGACCTCCGAGTCGCCCGCACTTGCCGCCGCCGCCGCCGTTACAGGAGTTCCTGAAGCCCCTCAACCACGCGGACGCCACTCTGGTCGAGGGCTGGCCTGGGTGTACACACCTTGTTGGACAACTACCCGACGCATATGACGCCGACGGTCTAGCGCAGCCTGCCGCGGCACCCCGACTTCCACCCCCACTTCACCCCCACGAGCAACTCGCGGCTGACCCAGGTCGAGCGGTTCTTCACCGAGATCCCCGAAAGGCAGATGGTGAGGGGGTATTCAAAAGTGTGCCGGCGCTCGGTCAAGTCATCGCCGAGTGTCTCGCGCGACACACCGCCGACACCGAACTGTTCAAATGGGTCGGCGACGCCGATTCGATCTTCGAGCGTAACAAGGTTTGCGACCGGATTGCCGACTCAGGACTCAGGCGACCGCCGCATCTTCGTGCTGCCGCTAGGCCGTGCGGCGGCCTCAAGCCCGCCCCGGGCTCCGGACCACGACCAGAACCGGCACGACCCCCAGGAGGCCAGCTACGGCGGCCTCGACGAGCGGGCCGGGGTCCACGGCGCGACCCGAGAGGACCCGGACGATCAACTCGTTGCGTCTCACGCCGGCGAGCGGGAAGCCGCCCGCGGCGCACGCGAACGCGGCCCGCTTCATGACCGCGTCGGCGACAGCCAAGTGGTCGGTGCCGACCGCCTCCCAGGTCGTCGCGCGGCCTAGCACCCGGCCGGTCGGGGCGGCGTGGTCCCGGCCCGTGACGCCGCGGTAGTCGTCCCAGCGGCCGTCGAGGGCCTCGGCGTCTTGCAGGCACCGCACGTCCACGAACGCCGCCGCGAGTTGGGCCAGTAAATCGACGCGGTCACGGTACGGCCCCCGGCTCAGGAGTACGCCCGTCAGCCACGCGGAAAGGTCGGCCCCGCCCCGCAAGGCCGCGGTCGCGGCGTCGAGGTCCGTCACGGACACGCCCAAGTTCTCCGCGACCCGGCCCGCCGTGTCGTCCGCCAGGTAGCCGGCCAGTTCCGGGATCAAGTCGGCCACCGCGTCCACCACGGCTGTCACCTCGGATGTCGCCGCGGGTGAGCAGTTCCTGCTGCTGGAGAGCCACCGCAGGGCACTCGGCTCGACGCCGAGCGGCAAGTACCGGAGGGCCGCCTGGGTGAGCCCGAGCAGCCGGCCGACGGCCACCGGATCGTCCACGAACATCCGCTCGAACCGGCCCGGCCCGACCCCGCTGGCGTGTAGGGCGACCCGCTGGGAGGGGTCCTCGCCCGCCGCGAACCACTCCCCCAGTCGGCCCGCCGCGTCGGGCCGCCCCAGGCAGAACGCCAGCGACCGCAACTCCAGGTCCGGCAGGGAGAGGGCGAGCAGCGACTCGCCGTTGGCCGGGGTGAAGGCCCCGCGGGTCTCGGGGCCGTCGGCGGCCTCGAAGTCCGGCGTGCGCGAGCGGAGGGCGGGGAAGGTCGCGAAGGCGAGCGTGACTTCTGGCCGCGTCAACTCGCCGCGGAGCCGGCAGGCCGCCGTCATCTCCGCCCACGCGGCGATCGGCTCGCTGAGGCAGGCGGCCCGCCGCCACGCGTCGGCGGCCAAGTCGGCCCCGTCCGACGGGAGGTCCGTGTACGGGCGGATCGGCACCGGCAGGCCGTGGACCCGCCGCAGGGGGCGGCACTCGGCCTCGAGCCAAACCTTGAGCTTGTCGGGGTTAGACTGTGGGTAGCCGGTGGCACCGGCTACGACGCGGCCCTTGCGAAACCGGAGCCAGTCGAGACGGGCTCCGATCTCCCTCAAGCGTTCGGCCGCCCGGTCCCGCCGGCTTTCGCACTCACGCACCGCCGCCTCCCGCCGGCCGGGATCGACCCGCAGCACGCCCCCCGACTGGGCGACCGCGAGGACAGCCATCACCTCGGCCGTCAGCCCGAGCGGGCCGCTCCTGGGGAGGGCGGCAGGGCCCGGCCGCACCGACCGCACCCCGTCGGCAATGTCGAGAAGGTCGCTACACCGCGACCGTACTGCCTCGGCGAGGTAGGCGGCCGGCACGCCCGCGGAGTCTACCCCGAACGCGATGTCGGAGCGGGGCTGCGCGAGGCGGGCCAACTCGCCCAACAGGGCGGTGTCGTAGAGCCGGCCGGCCTCGGCCAACGCCCAGACGGCGGCGGCCGCGCCCCCGGCGTCCGCCGCGCGAAGGAACTCGCCCGCCCCGACGACGGCGACGACCGCCCCCGGCCGGGCCTCCAGGTACCGGGCCAAGTCGCCCACCCGGCCCGACGCGCGGCCGTCGCTGGCCCAGAAGCCGACCCCGCCCCCCGGCGACGGCTCCCAGGCGACCCCGACGAGGTTCGCGGGCTCGGGGGACGCCCACGGCGAGCGCACGTCCGGCCTCGGCTTCAGGACACTCAACGCCGCCCCCGTTCTCCGCTACTCTCGACGACCTCGCACTCGCTCACGGTAGCCGGCGCGGCGGGGGCGGCCAGGGAGAAGGTCGCGATGGCCGACCGCCGCGCCGACGGGAAGCAGTGGCTGTACCGCTTCCGCATGGCCACCGTCTGGTGGCCCATGAACTCGTCGATCACCCGCGCGTCCACCCCGGCCGCGGCGAGGTTCGAGGCGAAGCTGTGCCGCAGCGTGTGGAAGCCGACCTTCAGCCGGTCGCCGCACCCGGGGATCGCCCACGGCGTCCCCCGCAGGGGCTGCCCGAACCGGTCGACGGCCTGGTGCCGGGCCAGCGGCCCGAGGGTGCCCTCGTCGCACACGACGAACTGCCCGCGCGGCCGCTTGGCCCGCCAGTCGAGGAGGATCGCCTTGAGCTCCGGGTGCAGGTCGATCCGCCGGGCGGTCTCCGCCTCCTGCCGCGACTGCTTGCGGCTGCGGGCGACGACCGCGTCGCGGTCGAACTCGACGTCGCCCCAGGTCAGCCGCAGCACCTCCCCGCGCCGCATGCCGGTGTACGCCGGCACGGCGTGCAGGACGTGCGACACCTCGCGACGGGCGCGAGACTTCACGAGGGCCAGCAGCCCGGCGATCTCGGCGGGGCTCAGGTACAGCCAGTCCCAGAGGGCGGCCGCCGCGGCGGGGGCCAGCCCGCCCCGCGCGAGGGTCGCCTCGACCTGGGCGAGCGCCTGGAACTTGGAGCCGTTGCCCCCCTTCTTGACCGCCACCATGCCGTCGGTGGGGGCGGCGGCGACGTAGCCCCGCCGCGCGCACCACCCGAAAAACGCCAGCAGCGTCGCGCGCTCCTTGGCGACGGTGTCGCCGGTCCGCTCACGGAGCCGGGCCTGGAGGAAGTCGTCGAGGTGCCGCCGGGTGACCGCGTCCACCGGGCGGCCGCCGGCCGCGCCGAGACCCTTGAGCAGGTTGCCGAGGTGGACCCCGACCGTGCCGCGGGTCGTCTCGGCCAGGTGCGCCAGGTTGCCGCGGTACTCGGCGACCGCCGCGGCGAGGGTCGGCGCGGCGGCCGGCGGCTCGCGGTCCGCCGGGGTCGCGGCGAGGGTGCCGCCGCTGACGACGAAGTCGCCGGGGTCGACGCCGGCCGGGACGGCGATCAGCCCAGGGCCAGGCGGTGGATCGCCAACTCGACCTGGGCGAGGCCGAGGTCGGCGGCCTTGCGGTCCCTCGTCCGCAGGGACTTCTGGTACTCCTTGCGGCGGAGGCGGAACCGGGCGACGTAGACGCCGTTCTTTCGGGACAAGTTGGCCATTGTGGGTGCGGCTCTTGGCGGACACTTGGGTAAGCCCACCCCGGCCGCCACGATTGCGGGAGGGGTGCCACACGGCGACGCACGAATAGGCCATGAGGCACTATTGAGGCACCGGCTTCCCATTATGGGGCCGGGCCGCTCGGTGCCACAGGACGCGAAACGCCTTGATTTCCAGGAGTTCGGGCCGCCGGCCCGTCGGAGAAGTGCGAGTTACCCGACTAGGATTCGAACCTAGACAAACAGTGCCAAAAACTGTTGTGCTACCGTTACACTATCGGGTATCATCACTTGAATCTTACCAGCCCGTCGCGGCCGAGCAACCCCACTTTGACGCGCCGACTCGCGCCCAGGTTCGCGCCGACTCTCCACTCACTCGATCAGGCGGGCGTCGGCCAAGTTCACGTCGTCTTGCGCATCGCCTCCGGGGCCGTAATCGACGAGCAGCGTCAACTCCTTCACGCCGGTCGTGTCGAGGGCCACGGACACGGTGCCGGTCGCGGCGGTCAGGCGGCGCAGCGACTCCGGGCCGGCCGGCTTGCCGTCGAGCAACATCGTCACGTCGGCGGAACCGCGGCGGCCACTCACGGCGTCGAGGCCGACTTGGGCCTCGAAGCGGCGAGACTTCCCCGCGAGGTCGTAGGTCAGCCGCGTACGCGAGTGCAGGCCCAGCCCGCGGTCGAAAGTACTGACGCCGAACTCGTTGCGGAGCCGGATCGGCGCGCCGCGGGCGGAGCGGTCGGCACGCCACGGCCAGGCGAGGCCGGTGTAGGCGGTGACTTCGGCCGACTTCGGCGTCAGGTCGCCCAACGGAGTCGCCTTGCCGTTGAGCACGTCGAGGGCGACCACCTCGGACCACAGGAGTTGCACACGGGGGCCGTAGGGCGTGACGCCGGAGAGTGTCGTCGCGTCGGCGGCGACTTGCGTCAGCGTCAGACGCGAGCCGTCGGTCAGGGTGACGCGGGCGTGGGCCGGCTTCACCTTGCGCACGCGGGCCAGCGTCGGGTCGAAGGCCAGCGCCGCGACGCGGGTCAGCGGCACGACCTCGGCGGGCTTGTCGGCCGCTTGGAAGCGCACGCCGCCCGGCGTCAGGCCGTCGAGGCCGCCGCGCAGGACGTCGCCGTTGCGGAGGAGCACCGCGTCGCGCTTGCCGCCGGCCCAGGCGTAGCGCGACGGCTCGGTCGGGGTGTCCGCGTCGGGGGCTTCGAGCCAGGCCGCGGCGAGGGCCGTCAGCGGCACCGCCCACGGCGCGGCCGGGGCCGGCGTGAAGCGGGGCCGAAACGAGAGCGCGTTGGCGTCGCCGCCGAGGGTCGTGCCGGCGACCGCGTCGCCGTTGGCGAGGATCAGCATCGGCTCGCGCGGCCGCGGCGGGATGGCCCGCCCGACCCGGCGCAGCGCGACCAACTCGCCGGGCGGCGTCGCGGGGTCGGCCCAAGTAACGGCGAGCGCCGCGGACAGCGACGCCACGCGCCCGACGGCCGGGCCGGCGACCGTACTGGCCTCGAACTGCGGGGCACCGGCCGGCGGGGGCGGGACGAGGGCCAGCGTCAACAGCATCCAGGCGGCGAAAGGGGGCATCGGCAGCCTCGGGCAGGCGGGTACGGTTCCCAAGGGACGAGTTTAGCGGAATCGGGCTTGCGCCGCGTAGGCATTCGTGGGATAACGCAATCAGACACGTCCGCGCTCGCGGGCGTCGCGGGCCGCCTTCCCCCCTTCGACGGAGCACGACGATGACCCTGACCGACTTCTACAATGAAGTTTCCCGGCACACCGACACCGACAAGACGCAGATCGGCGTGAGCGACACCAAGCGGGTGTTGGCCGTGGCCTTCAGCGTACTGGCCACGATGGAAACCGCCGTCGTGCTCGACCTCGTCGCGAAGGGCGTGGCGATCGCCGCCAAGAAGAAAGCGAAGTGACCCGTGAAGTGTCCCGCCCTCGTTCTCGCGCTCCTGGTCCTCATCCTCGGGGTGCCGCCGGCGCGGGCCGACGGGCCGACCGTCATTCGCAACGCGACGATTCACGACGGCACCGGGTCGCCGGGCAAACTCGGCGCGGTCGTGATTGACGGCGACAAAATCGCCCACGTCGGCGACCTGCCGGCCGGGCTGACGCCGGGCAAGGTGATCGACGGAACCGGCCTCGTCGTCTGCCCCGGCTTCATCGACCTGCACACCCACTGCGACTCGGGGCTACTCGGCAAGGTCGGCCGGGCCAACAAGAACTACACCACGCAGGGCTGCACGACGGTCGTCACCGGCAACTGCGGCTCCGGGCCGGTGGGGGTCGCCGACTACTTCACGAAGCTCGAGGCGGGCGGCATCGGGCCGAACGAGTGCCACCTCGCCCCGCACAACGACATCCGCGACAAGGTGATGGGCAACGCCAACCGCGCGCCGACGCCGGCCGAGCAGGCGGCGATGGAGGCGCTCGTCGAGGCGGCCATGCGCGACGGGGCGTGGGGCCTCTCCACCGGGCTGATCTACAACCCCGGCACCTACGCCCAGACGGCCGAGATCGTCGGCCTCGCCAAGGCGGCGAACAAGCACGGCGGCCTCTACGCCAGCCACATCCGCAACGAGGGCGGAGGTCTGTTGGCAGCCGTCGAAGAGGCCGTCGCCATCGGCACGCGGTCGGGCTGCCGCGTCCACATCTCGCACATCAAGGCCAGCGGCCAGGAGACGTGGGGCCAGTCGGCCGGGGCGGTCGCCATCGTCGAGAAGGC
>JANXTD010000734.1 GCA_025352585.1 Fimbriiglobus sp. | reverse complement strand
CTGCGTAAGTCCTACCAAATTCAAGTTTTGGTCTTCTCCGCTACTCTGCTCCTCCGCGGTTAAATCACAGGTCGATCCAGACGCGACTCACCCGAAGTACGGGTCCAAGAACCGCTTGCTCTGCCGCAACGCCCGCTTGCGGTCGTCGAGGTTGCGCTCGTAGGCGCGGTCTTCGACCTCGATGCAGACCGGCCCGGCGTAGCCCGTGTCGGTCAGGGCGGCGAAGAACGCGCCCCAATTCACTTCACCCAGGCCCGGCAACTTCGGGTCGTGCCAGCCGTGGCCCATGACGCCGACCTCGTGCAGCCGGTCGCGGTCGATCCGCTCGTCCTTGGCGTGGACGTGGACGAGGTGCGGGCCGAACTCGCGCAGCGCCCGCGGGCAGTCGATGAACTGCCAGACGAGGTGCGAGGGGTCGAAGTTCAGCCCCAGCCGCCCGCCGGGGAACATCGCGAAGAGCTTGCGCCAGACCTCCGGGCACATGGCGACGTTCTTGCCGCCGGGCCACTCGTCGTCGGTGAAGATCATCGGGCAGTGCTCGATGCCGACGCGCACGTCGGCCCGCTCCGCCGCCCGCAAGATCGGCGTCCAGACCGCTTCCACCAGCGCCAGGTTCGCATCGACCGTCAGCGTCGGGTCGCGGCCGATGAAGGTGTTGACGACGCCCACGCCGATCTGCGGCGCGGCCTCGATCACCTTGATCAGGTGCGCGGCGACGAGTTCGCGGTGCGCCGGGTCGGGGTCGAGCGGGTTCGGGTAGTAGCCGAGGGCGGAAATGTCGACGCCGTGGATGCGAACGAGTTGCTGGACGTGCGCGGCGTCCGCCGGCGTGAAGTCGGACACGTCGAGGTGCGTCACCCCGGCGTAGCGGCGCTCGGACTTGCCGGGGGGCCAGCACATCAACTCGACGCAATCGAAGCTCTCGGTGGCCGCGAAGTGCAAGACTTCTTCGAGCGACAGGTCGGGCAGGATGGCGGAGACGAAGCCGAGTTTCATGGGGCGACACCTGGCCGGAGAAGTTGAACGACCCCCTCGTTCTACGGACGCAGCAGCGGCAGCAAGTAGCGGCGTCGCCGCGGGCCGACTGGCACCCCGGCCGGCGTGTAGCCCTCCGGCGCGTACGCCCCGACGTGCTTCGTCAGCCACTGGCTCACGCCCGGCAACATCGCCACCGCCGTCGCCATGTTGTGCCGGCCCTCGGGCAAGACCAGCGTATCGACGTTGACTTCGCAACGCTTCGCCTCGTCCAGGAAGCTCTCGACGGCGGCGTCGATGTTGAACTCGTCGCGGCGGCCGTAGCCGATGAACAGGTGGAACTCCCCAGGCTTCACGCGGTAACTCGAGAGCATCTCGTAGGGATTCTCCCGCGACACGAACTTGGTCGGCTCGTCGGAGTTGCGGCCGACGAGCGGGTCGAGCATCCTCCGCGAGCGGATGAAGAGCAGCCCGTAGAACTCGCCGACGATTTCGTTGCGCTTGCCGACCGGCCGCAACGCGAAGTTGGCGGGGTCGTACTCGGTGAAGTACCGACCTTCGAGGTCGCCGTAGCGGAGGTTCAGCGGCGGCATGATGCCGACGACGTTGCCGTACTTCTCGCGCTGCTTGAAGCCGACGTTGAACGCCCCGAATCCGCCCATCGACGCCCCGCAAATGACGTGGGCGTCGCGCTCCGGCCGCAACTTGAAGTGGGTGTGGGCGAAGTCCCACACGTCCTCAGCGACGTAATCCCCAAAGCGGCCGGACTTTGAGTTGATGTAAAAACTCCCCGTGTGCAGCAGCGACGGCCTGTCGCCGACGCTGCCGTCCGGGCAGACGATCACCATCGGCGGCATCTCGCCGGCGCGGATAGCGGCGTCGAAGTGCTCTACGACTTCCAGGAAAACCTTTTCGTCCTGCGCCAGCCCGTGCAAGAACATCATGAACGGGAACGCCGTCTTGCCGTCGTAGCCGGGCGGCGTGTAGGCGTACAGGTCGCGCTTCTGCTCGAGTGCCGCGGAGTAGACGCGCCGGTCGCTGCCGTGGTTGTGCGTGAAGTCCTCGACCCGCCCCGCGAGCTTGCGGTTCAGCTTCGTGACGGCGTCCGGCCCGAGCAGGTGGGGCAAGCCGAGTTGCCCGAGCGCGTCGGACATCGTGGCGACGACGAGAGTCAACGCAAGCAGTCCGACGTTCCGCATCCCACTCCCCCCGGCGGCCCGAATCGGCCGCATTCAGTTTATCCCGCGACTGCCGGAAGTGGGTGAAGTCGCCGGGATTGGGTCACGCCGTGGGCGGTCGCCGACCGGGCGCGGGGCGGTTAAGCCTGTCGCAGAGCCGCGCCATGCTCGCCGTAGGGCACCGCCTCGCCGGGCAACGGTTGCACCGGTTCGAGTGTAGCGACGATACGCGACAGCAGTTCGCGCACCCCCTGCCCCGTCGTCGCCGACACGCCCAGCAGGCCCGGCGGCGCGGCGACGAGGTCGGCCTTGTTCCAAACGACCAGTGTCACGCCGTCGGGGACCGGCGCGGGGTCGGTGCCGTCGAGGACGTACACAACAAGGTCGGCCGTCGCCATCAACGCCGTCGCCCGGCGGACGCCCTCGGCCTCCAGCGGGTCGGACGTGTCGCGCAAGCCCGCGGTGTCGGTCAGCCGCACGGCGACACCGTCGATGGCGACTTCGACGCGCACGGCGTCGCGCGTCGTCCCCGCGATCGGCGTGACGACACTCCGCTGGTACCCCGCGATGGCGTTAACGATGCTGCTTTTCCCGGCGTTCGGCACACCAACGACGACGACATTCCACGGCGTCACGAGGTGGGCACCGACGGGCGTGAGTTGCCGCAGGCGTTCGACGTTCACCCCCGGCGACCGCACGGCGTTGCGAAAGGCCCCGTGGTACTGGTCGAGTAGGATCGAGGCGTTGCGGACCGTCGGGGCCGCGGCGAGCAGTGGCAGAACCGCCACGTCGAACCCGTCGTCGCGTGCGACTTCCCACCACTCCGCCCGCCGACAGCCCTCGGCTTCGAGCAGTTCGCAGAGCATCCGCACGACTTGCGGCCCGCCGTGGCAGTGGACTTCGACCGTGACCGCCGGCGCGACTTGCGTCACCGCGACGACGACTTCGTCCCCAGCCCCGCCGCCGAGCGTGCCGAGCCGCACCGCGTGCAGCGTCGGCGACTGTGGTAGCGGCTTGCCGGCGGGGCGGAAGCGCCGCAGCACCAGCGGCCAGGCGTCCGGCCCGCTGACGGCGAGGACCGCAATCGCCCCGGTCCCCGGCGGCGTCAGCACGGCGTACCGCGTCACGGCAGGGTCTCGGCGGTGATGACTAGGCCGTCGAGGACGAGCGTCGGCACTTCGGTGGGATTGAGGTCGAGCAGGATTTCGCGAATCGACACAGCGCCGCCACCGGTCAGGAAGAGTTCGGGGTACTCGCCGTCAACTTTGGCGTGATCGAGGGCGAGCCGCACCGCCCCGGCGATGGCGTAACTCACCCCGGCGCGGATCGCGTCATCGGTCGATTTGCCGGGGAACGTGCGGTTCGCGAAGCGCCGGCCGTCGGACTCGACGAGTGGCAATTTCGAGGTGTTTTGATGCAGTGACAGCAGCATGAGCGCGACGCCGGGAAGGATCAGGCCGCCGGTGAAGGTGCCGTCCGCGTCGATGAGGTTGACCGTCACCGCCGTGCCGACATCGACAGTGACCGCCGGCCGGCCGGGCGTCCGCAGCCGGTTCGCGGCGACGGCCCCGAGTAACCTGTCGAGGCCAACTTTTTCGGGGTGTTCGACATCGATTTTGATCGGGAGTTGCTGGTAGCTCGTGATTTCGACAACGTTGACAAAATAGTGGCCTCGGACCCACCGGACGAATTCGGCTTGGCGTTCGGCGTTGCTACCCGCCACCACCCACGTCGAAGCCATCGCAGCATCGAGTGACGCAAGCGTGACCTCACAGTTGTATAAAA
>JANXTD010000656.1 GCA_025352585.1 Fimbriiglobus sp. | reverse complement strand
GTCTGACTTCCTGGGTCGCTGACTCCCGTGTGTGGCAGTAAGACCGGCCTCACAGCGGCCAGCTACAGAAGACCGGCCTGGGGCCGGAAGAGCCGCCTCACGGTTGCCTGCGTCCCTATCTTGACTCAGGTGTCGCAACATCGCGGGGAGATTCGCATGGCCGGCCGTCGCGTCAGGGTGGGCACCTACGAGGTCGGCGGCGGGGCACCGCTGCTGCTCATCGCCGGGCCGTGCGTCATCGAGGGCGAAGACTTCACCCTGAAGCTCGCCACCGACTTGCTCGCGATCGCGGCGAAACTCGGCGTCAACCTCGTGTTCAAGGCGTCGTTCGACAAGGCCAACCGCACCTCGGGCAAGTCGTTCCGCGGCGTCGGCCTCGACGAAGGTTTACGCATCCTCGACAAGGTCCGCGCGGCGACCGGCCTGCCGGTGACGACCGACGTCCACGAGATCGCCCACGCCGCGCCGGCCGCCGAAGTGTGCGAAGTGTTGCAAATCCCGGCGTTCCTGGCCCGGCAGACCGACCTGCTCATCGCCGCCGGCCGCACGGGGCGGGTGGTCAACGTCAAGAAGGGGCAGTTCATGGCCCCGTGGGACATGAAGAACGTCGTCTCGAAGTTGAAGGAAGCCGGCAACGACCGCTGCCTGCTGACCGAGCGCGGCACGACCTTCGGCTACGGCTTGCTGGTCAACGACATGCGCGCGATCCCGTGGATGCAGGAAACCGGTGCCCCGGTGATCTTTGACGCCACGCACAGCGTACAGGCTCCGGGGGCGCTGGGCGACCGCACCGGCGGCGACCGCGCGATGGTGCCGACGCTGGCGAAGGCGGCCGTCGCCGCCGGCTGCGACGGGCTGTTCATCGAGACGCACCCCGACCCCGACCACGCCCCGAGCGACGGGCCGAACATGGTCCCGCTCGCCGAATTCGCGGCCCTGGTCGCGCGCTGCCTGCGGCTCCGGGCGGCCTTGGCCGAAGGCTGACCCCGACTCGCCCTTTGAGAGTGCCCGATGCCCCCGCCCCGCCTGTTGACCGCGACCCTCGGCGTCGGCCTGCTGCTCGCCGGCTCGGCCGGTTGCTCGACCCGGCCGCCGACTTCCAACGCGGGGGTCGCCGACCGCAAGAACGACGACCCGTGGCCGCGGGCCGCCGGCGAGTTGCACCGCGAGTCCGAGGTCTTGGCGTGCCGCCGGGTGTTGGAGCAACTCCGCACCGACCTCGCCAACAACACCGACCCCCAGTTCCAGCCGGCGTCGCTGGCCCCGGACCAAGAAAAGCCGCTGCAACAGTTGATGAACCTGAGCGAACGCGAACTCGGCGAGCTGCGGCCGGCGGCGTACACCGGCCTCGACGCCCAGCACCTCGCGGAGTGCTACTACCTCCGCGACGTGGCCCGGTCGCTGGGCGTGGCGGGGCTGCCGCCGGAGCGCCAGGCGCGGGTCGCCTTCGACTGGGTGACGCGGCAAGTCGCCGCCGAGCCGTGGGTGGCCGCCATCAACGGCCAGCGCCAGATCATGCCGCCGGCCCCGCCGTCGCTGTCGCTGGCGCGCGGGGCCGGCAGCGGCCTCGAGCGCGCCTACGTCTTCCTCGGGCTGTTGCAGCAACTCGGCCTCGACGGCTGCCTCGTCGGCCCGCCCGAGGCGGCGCAGCGCGGCTGGAGTTACGCCGCGGTGCCGAAGCCGAACGCCCTGCCGCGAGGGCCGTTCTGGGCCGCCGGCGTGCGCGTCGGCCCGCACGTCTACCTCTACGACTGCTGGCGCGGCGACGCGGTGCCCGGCCCGGCGACCAACACCGGCGGCGTGGCGACCCTCGCGCAAGTCAAGACGGACGCGAACTTGCTCAGGGCGTGGCGCGACGACCCGGCCGACCCGTTCGACGTGCCGCCGGCCGACGTGGCGGCGTCGGTGCCGTTCCTCGCCGTGGCGCTGAGCAGCGCCGCCCCGCGCTTCCGGCGGCTCGAAACCGAGCTGCGGCACGACGCCCCCGGCGTGCGGCTGTTCACGGACGTGGTCGCGCTCCAGGATCGCTTTGCGGCGGAAACCAAGTCGGCCGTCGGCTTCTGGAACCCGCCCGGCGAGGGCTTCTCCACGACCCGCGCCCTGGCCTCGTACGTGCCGCCGCGGGAGGGGGGTTCGTCGGAGATCGCCGAGTTGGCCCGCTTCCGCGACGACCTCGTGCCGCGGGACCTGTTCACGCTGCCCGACGCCTTGCGCCCGCGCCCGCCGTCCGGGCCGCGCGACCCTGGCGACCCCGGCGTGCCCGAGGCGTCCGACCGCCTGCAGGGGCTGTGTGCGGCGATCTACCGGGCGAGTTTCGTGTCGCCGCCGTCGCCGCGCGAGCGCCTGCAACGCGGCCAGTTCGCCGAGGTGACGCCGCTGCTGATCCAGCGCCGCGCCGGCTTCCTGGCCGGCCTCGAGCGCCTGCGCACCGACCGCAGCCGGGACGACGACCTGACCCGCTGGGTCGCGTCCGCCAGGGAGTTGTACACGACCCTGTTGCGGGTCCGCGTGCGGGAGTCGGCCGACCCGGCGGGGGCCGCGGCGGCGGGCGCGGCGGTCGAGGACTTCTGGAAGAAGGAGGTCGTCGCGGTGACGGCGCTGGTGGACGTGGCCGCCAGCGAGGCCGGCGCGGCCGAGGCGACCTTCCTGCTCGCGCTGTGCCGGCACGAGCAGGCCGAGCGCGCCCAACTCGCCTACGAGACCGCCAAGGCGGGCACGCCGGGGGCTGGGGTCGAGCGGGCCAGGGAGCGGGCGACGGCCGAGTGGGCCGAGGCGGTCGGTTGGTGGCAGCGCTACGCCCCCTACGCCGCGCCGCAAGGCCGCCACTACCTCGCGCGGCCCGCCCAAGCCGCCCGGCTCGCCGCCGCCGCGTCCCAGGGCCAGGCGCGGGCGACCCAGTAACTCCCGGCGATTCCCCAGGCGGAGATTCCGATGCCAGCCCGCCTCGTGCCGATCGCCGACGCCCCGCCGGTCGCCCTCACAAAGGACGTGACCCTCGTCGGCCGCACCGAGGACTGCGACGTGCGCTTCGACCACAAGAGCGTGTCGAAGCTGCACTGCCTGTTAGTGAAGACCGACGGCCTGATCCTGCTGCGCGACCTGGGCAGCACCAACGGCACCCGCGTCAACGGCCAGCGCGTCCGGCGGGCGGCGCTGCTGCCCAACGACCTGTTGGCGATCGCGGCCTTTCGCTACCAGTTGAAATTCGGCGACGTGCCGGACGACTCGGAGGATCGCCCCGACGCGGCCGACCCCGCTGGCCCGGACGCCGAGGACGACGGCCCCGACGAGAAGCCGCTCGACCCGCGCAGCCCGCCGCTGCGGCTCAACGCGTTGCCCGACGCCTACCCCGACAAGCCGAAGAAGCCGAAGTAGTGCGGCGGACCGAACAAACTCTGCACCGCAAACCAAATCGACTTTGCTTCGCAAACTCAAAACGCTACACTGCCCGCTCCTGCCCCCCGTGAAGGAGCGTGACCGGTGCAAGCGTTTCGAGAACTCGACCGGGTCTTACGCGGCGACGCCCGCCCCGGTGAGCCCGTCCCCCTTTGGCCCTTACTGCGGGTCAACGCCCTCCTGGCCGCGTCGTACGGCGTCTGCATGGGCATCTACGCCCTGGCGCGGCCGGACGGCGTCGAGTGGCGGCAGCCGCTCGCCGGGGCGCTCAAGGTGCCGGCACTGTTCGCGCTGACGCTGCTCGTGACCTTCCCGTCGCTGTACGTCTTCAACACGCTGTTGGGGCCGCGGCTAAGGCTCGGCGTCCTGCTGCGGCTCGGCGTCGCGGCGCTGTCGGTGCTGACGGCGGTGCTGTCGGCCTTCGGGCCGATCGTGGCGTTCTTCTCGGTGACGACGGCCAACTACCCCTTCGTCGTGCTGCTCAACGTCGCCGTCTTCGCCCTCGCCGGCGCGTTCGGCCTCGGCTTCCTGCGCAAGCTCCTCACGCAACTCGCCCCGCCGCGGGGTCTCGAAACGCAAGACTTCGTCGTCGTCGATCGCCCGTCTGGCCACGCCGTGATTTACGGCTGGATGGCCGTGTTCGGGCTGGTCGGCGGGCAGATGTCGTGGCTGCTGCGGCCGTTCATCGGCGCGCCGGAGTTGCCGTTCGCCTGGCTGCGGCCGCGCGACGGCTCGTTCTTCGAGGGCGTGACGCGGGCCGTCAAGCTCCTGCTCGGGGCGGTCTGAGCCGTGGGCGTATTCAAACGCGCCGTCGAGGCGATCCTGCGGCCCGCCGGGGCGGACGCGCGCCTCGGCCCGGCAATCGTGGCAGTCGTCGTGGGCGGCGGCATATACGGCGCGGTCATGGGCAGCTTCGGCGGCCTGGCCGGGGACCGCGGGTTGCAAATCGTCTTCTCGGCCGTGAAGGTGCCACTGCTGTTGCTGCTGACGACGGCCCTGGCGCTGCCGAGTTTCTTCGTCATCAACACGGTCTTGGGCTTGCGCAAGGACTGGCCGGCGGCGTTGCGGGCGGTCCTCGGGGCGCAAGGGGCGGTAGCCGTCGTGCTGGCGGCGCTGGCCCCGTACACGGCCCTGTGGTACGCCTCGTCGGGCCACTACCACCGCGCCACGGCGTTCAACGGCGTCGTCTTCTTGGTCGCCAGTGTGGCGGCGCAGGGGGTGTTGCGGCGTTACTACGCCCCACTCGTCGCAGCGAACCGTCGGCACCTGGCGACGGCCCGCGGCTGGCTGGTCCTGTACGCCTTCGTGGCGGTCCAACTCGGCTGGGTACTGCGGCCGTTCGTCGGCGACCCGAGTTTGCCGCCGACGTTCTTCCGCGCCGGCGCGTGGGGCAACGCCTACGTCGTCGTCGCGGAGGTCGTCTGGAAGGCGTTCGGCGGCGTCACTTCGAGCCGATGACCCACAGCGTGTTCCAGCCGCGCAGGTAGATGCGACCGTCGGCGACGGCCGGCGACGCGGTGAAGGTGTCGGGCAACTTGTTCTTGGCGACCATCTCGAACGCGGCGTCGCCGGCCTTGATCACGGCGCACGTCCCTTCGCGGCCGAGCAAGTAAACCTTGCCGTCGGCGGCGACGGGGTTGGCCCGGTGACGCTCGTTGGTGACGCCCTCGGTGAACAGTTCCTTTCCCGATTTGGCGTCGAGCGCGGTGATCTTGCCGGTCGCGCCCATCAGGTAAACGATGCCGTTGACCAGCAGCGGCGACGGCACGTCGGGCGTCGTCTTGAAGCGCCACGACTCGCTCTCACTGCCGGGGGCGATGAGGCCTTTCGCGCCGTCGGGGCGGATGGCGACGGTCGGGTGCTGCTTGCACGACGGGATGACGATCAGGTCCGGCGTCACCAGCGGCGACGACACCGCCCGCCAGTTGCGGTTGTAGGCGGCCTTCGGGTTCAACTCGTTGACGCGCCAGACTTCCGCGCCGTCGTCGAGCTTGTGCGCGGTGCAGTAGTCGTCGCCGTGGACGATCAGCAGGGCCTGTTCGCCCTTCTCCCACAGGAACGGCGAGCAATAGACGTCGGGCGACTCGCCGGTGCCGTCGCTGACGCGCTTGGCCTGCCAGGCGACTTTGCCGGTGGCGGCCTCGAAAGCGACGATCAGCTGCGTGCCGCGGTGCATCAGGCAGACGTAGAGCCGGCCCTTGTGCAGCACGGGGGTCCAGTGGCCGCCGAACTGGATGTTGAACTTGCCGAACTCCTTCTGGCAATCGGCGGCCCAGGCCAGCTTGCCGTCGAAGTCGTAGGCGGCGAGGTTGCCGCTGCCGACGAAGGCGTAGACGAGCTTGCCGTCGGTGCTGCACGACGCCGAGGCCATGTTGCCCTCGTCGCCGCGGAACTTGCCCTCGCCGGTGCCGAGCGTGCGCGTCCAGAGGACTTTCCCGGCCGTGCTCACACAAAGCAGGTCGAGCTTTTCGCCGACCTGGGCGGTCAGGAAAATCTGGTCCCCCCAGATACAAGGCGTCGAGGCCCCCGGCCCCGGCATCGGCACCTTGAGCAAGACGTTCTTGGTCGCGTCCCAAGTCGCCGGCAGGCCGGTTTCGGGGCTGACGCCGTCGTTGCGGACGCCGCGCCACTGCGGCCAGTTGTCCGCGAGCGCCGGGCAGGCGGCGGCGAACAACACGAGGGAGGCGAGGCAGGCACGCATGGGGCTGGCCCTAGTTCGGGGGGAGTTGCGGTTTCGGCGGTGACTCAAGCCTACGCACGGGCCGCCGACTCCGCAAGCCGCCGCCGGGGCCAGCGCATAGGTTAGCCCCGATTGGGTCGTGCAAGTTCGCGTCCGGCGGGGGTGTTCGCGTGGCAGTCGTGGTGCAGAAATTCGGCGGGTCGAGCGTCGCCACCCCCGAGAAGATTCTCGCGGCCGCCCAGCGCGCCATCGACGCCCAGAACGAGGGCAATCAGGTCGTCGTCGTGGTCAGCGCCATCGGCAAGACGACCGATACGCTCGTGGCCCTCGCGGAGCAGATCAGCCGCAACCCGCCGGCCCGCGAAATGGCGATGCTGCTGGCGACCGGCGAGCAAGTCTCCATCGCCTGCATGGCGATCGCGATTCACGCGTTGGGTGCCAAGGCGATCAGCTTCACGGGGCCGCAGCTCGGCATCGTCACCGACAGCTCGCACCTCAAAGCCCGCATCAAGTCGATCGAGACGGCCAAGCTGCGCGAGGCCCTCGACGGCGGGTCGATCGCGGTCGTCGCAGGCTTCCAGGGGATCGACGAGAAGTACGACATCACGACCCTCGGCCGCGGCGGCTCCGACACGACGGCGGTGGCGGTCGCGGCGGCGATCAAGCTGGCCGGGTTCGACGTGCGCTGCGAGATCTACACCGACGTGAACGGCGTCTACACGACCGACCCGCGGATCGTCCGCAAGGCGATCAAGGTCGATGTCATCAGCTACGACGAGATGTTGGAGATGGCGAGCATGGGGGCGGGGGTCATGCACTCGCGGTCGATCGAGTTCGCCAAAAAGTTTAACGTGCCGCTGATGGTGCGCCACGCCGCGACTTCGGAGGTGGGGACGTGGGTCGTCGGCGAGGAGCCGTGGATGCGCGAGGTGCCAGTCTGCGGCGCGGCACTCGCGGTCAACGAGGCGCGCATCGTCCTCGACGCCCTGCCCGACCGGCCCGGCGTCAGTCGCGCCGTGTTCGCGGCGCTGGCCCAAGTCAACGTGCCGGTGGACATGATCGCGCAGAACGTCGGCAGCGGCGGCAAGGCGTCGATCGGCTTCACGGTCATCCACGGCGACCTCAAGAAGGCGACCGACACCCTCGACCCGATCATCACCGAGTTGGGCGCGACGATGACGGTGACCGAGCGCGTCAGCAAGGTCTCCGTCGTCGGCGCGGGGATGCGGCACGTCGCCGGGGTCGCCGAGAAGATGTTCGCGGCGCTCGCGGCCAACGGCATCAACATGAAGATGATCACCACCGGCGACATCAAGATTAGCGTGCTGATCGAAGAGGACGTGCCGCCGCCGGAGGACGACGAGGACGACGCCGGCACCAAGAAGTCGCACCTTGAAGCCAAGCGGGCCGTTCGCGGCCGGCTTGCGCTGGAGGCCGTTCACGACGCCTTCGGGCTGCACATGCCGCGCAGCGGGGCCGGCGTCGCGCCGTCGGGCTACCGGCCGCGCCCGGCGTCGGCGGTCGTGCCCGAGGCCCGCGAGCGCGAGACAGCGGTCGCCAAGCTCGACGGCATGGAGGACATCCTCGTCAGCGGCGTTCACTTGAGCAGCGACCAGAGCCGCGTGACGATTTTCGACCTGCCCGACCGGCCGGGCCACTGCTCGACGGTCTTCAACGCCGTCGCCACCGGCGGCATCCTGGTCGATATGATCGTGCAGAACATCACCAGCGTCGGCAAGGCCGAGTTGTCGTTCACGGTGCCGCGGGCCGACCTGCCGAAGGCGTTGAAGCGGACGCAAGACGTGGCGCGGTCGATCGACCCGAGTTGCCGCGTCGTGGGGGACGCCGAGGTCGCCGTGCTGTTCGTGCTGGGCGTCGGGATGCGGTCGCACACCGGCGTCGCGCGGACGAGGATGTCTTCCATGCCGTCGAGTTTCGCGACTGCTGTTTCGCGCTCACGGGCCTCAGGCACGACCGCCGACGCGGGGCGCGGCCGGTAGCCCGACGGCGCGACGCCAGCCCCGCTGCGCGGCATGTGCAGGCCGAAGGCGTCGTGGACCGCTTCAAGTGCGAGCCGGCCGCGGACGGCCCGCTTGGCCTCGAGGTGCGACTTCTTCGTGCCGGCGTCCTCCTCGTCGTCGTCCGGCGGCGGCACGTCCTCCTCGAT